>QFOU01000024.1 GCA_003241595.1 Pseudomonas fluorescens | reverse complement strand
GCATCATCCACACACACCACATTGGTGCCGTCATAACTCAGAACCTGACCCGCACCACACGCACTCAACGGGGTCTTGGCCCAGGCCGGCACGGTCGGATCGGTTTCACTCCCTGCCTTCCACATGGCGCCGTCATAGATCAAAATGCTACCACTCACCTGACCCGCCGTATCAACGTCGGACAGATCATTCAAGGCCAGCGCATCACCAATGGCGTCGCCCGCAGCTTCACACTTCAAAATGACCTTGCTGGACTCAGTTACAGCACGCAAAAGCTCACCAGTACCACACGCCGCAAGCGCGTAACCGGGAATATCCTTACGGGCAAAGTCAGCCGTGAACGGATCAACTTCCTGAGTAATCCCAACACTATCCACCTTACACAAGAGCTTACCGTTGGTCATGGTCAGCAGTTCATTGCTGGTACAGTTGGGCAGGGCGGGAGTTAAGTCACTACGGGCAAAGCTATGCACCAACGGATCTTTTTCCGCCGAAATACCCATCTGGTCGGTTACACACGCCAGGTTACCGCCAGCCACTTTCAAAACTTGATCGCTACCACAGCTGGGCAGAGGTGTTTTGGCAAATCCTTGTACGGTCGGGTCGGTTTCGTTGCTCACAAATCCACTCTGCACGCACGAGAATTCACCCCCCTGCACACCAAGAATACTTCCCCCCGTACAGCTCGGCAGGCTCTTCTTGGCAAATCCCTGTACGGTCGGGTCGGTTTCCCGGTCACACACCCAGTTGGTACCGGTGTAGCGCAATTTATCGCCCGTATCCGGGCAGCTTCCCAATTCAGCCTTGGCGTGAGGCTTAACCTTGGCCATTTCCACGTTCAGAACGTCCACATCACCTTCCACCTTGGAAAGACGGGCATTGGTCTTGGCATTCTGCAATCCACGACCACCACTTTGCGTAAAGAACTGCTCCTGAGCAACCACCGGAGCCACCAGCAACATAGGCACCGCCAGCACAAGCAGGGTGCGCAGGCACGCGGTCAGGGTGATCTTCTTGTTCACTGTCTGCTTCTTTTAGCCGCCCCGATAAGCCGGAACTGACACTCACTCTGGCAAAAACGGCGGCTTTCAACAACTCTTCGAGCCTTATCAGACCCAAACCGCATCAATGGCTATGGCCATCCCGCCACAAACGCGCCGCCGCAAACGCAGGCAAACGTGTTCCATGAGAGCGCCAAAAGGCTTGCCCCACGGCCGTCACACGGGGTATCACATCCTAATGCAGACTTTCGGTACCTCCGCCCGCCGTCAAAAGATCATGGTCGTTTTCGGCACGCGTCCGGAAGCGATCAAACTTGCGCCGCTGATTCTCGCCCTGCAAAACGATGCACGCTTCGAACTGTGTACGGTGAATACCGGCCAGCACCGCGAAATGCTGCAACCGATCCTCGAGTGGTTCGGCATTATTCCGGACCATACTCTCGACGTGATGGCGCCCCGCCAGCCCCTCGCGTTCCTGTCTGGCAAACTTCTGAACGGACTCCATCCACTGGTGGAAGCCGAACAACCCGATATCATGGTCGTCCAGGGCGATACCACGACCGCCTTCATCGCCAGCCTCACCGCCTATTATGGCTACGACTACTTCGTCCGCAACGAGCGCGGCAGCCGCCGCCATATTCAGGTCGCCCACGTCGAAGCCGGCCTGCGTACCAACGATAATTACGCCCCTTTCCCGGAAGAAGTGAACCGCAAGCTGATCGGCCATATCGCCAGTTGGCACTTCGCCCCCACCTCCACCGCTGCTCAGGCGCTTTACGATGAAAATATCACCGGCAACGTATTCATCACCGGCAATACAGCCATCGATGCCCTGCACCTCACGGTGGAACGTCTTGCCGATCTGAACGAGCCACGCCCGCTCCCCAATGGACTCACCGCAGCCCAACTGGCCAAACCTTATATCCTCATTACCGGCCACCGCCGCGAGAACTATGGCGAAGGCTTTGCCAACATTTGCCGCGCCATTGGCGAACTGGCCCGCCGTTATAGCGATCATAACTTCATCTATCCGGTGCACCTCAACCAGCACGTACAGGGGCCTGTCCATGCCATGTTGGGCAACCTCTCCAACGTGATTCTCACCGCACCGGCCGATTATCCCGATTTCGTCAACCTGATGCGCCACAGCCACCTGATCCTCACCGACAGCGGCGGTATTCAGGAAGAAGGCCCCGCACTGGGCAAACCGGTGCTGGTGATGCGCGATCTCACCGAACGTCCCGAAGGCATCACCGCTGGCACCAACCGCCTGGTCGGTACCAGTACCGAAAGCATCATCCGCAACGTCTCCCAGCTCCTGGAAGACAAGGATGCCTACACAGCGATGGCCTATGCCACCAACCCCTACGGCGATGGTCTGGCCACACAACGCATCCTCAACCTGCTGGCAGGCCAAAGCACTTCCGAAAATACGTTCCAGCCCTCTCTGGCAGCCTAATACGGCAAAACAAGCGCCCCTCACCGGGGCGCGTTCAATATCAACCCTGCGGTCTAGTAGATCGTCGGCCCCATGTTGGGAGCGATCAGACCATCCTGTGTGAACTGGGCAATGGTACCTTGGTTGCTCCGCAGGATAATGATCGTGATACGACGGTTCTTAATAGCTTCCGGCTGATCCACCAAGAGCGGCTGCTGACTGGCATATCCGGCCACACGGCTGATCCGGCGCTCCGGCATGCCTTCCACCATCATGGTCCGGCGGGTCGCCTGGGCACGGTCAGTCGACAGATCCCAGTTGGTATAGGCAGGGTTGGCACCGCGATACGGCACCACATCGGTATGCCCGCCGATCGCCAATTTGTTCGGAAGCGGCGCCAGTACACTGGTGACGGTCCCCAGCATCTTTTGGGTATAATCAAACATCTGGGCGCTGCCATTTTCAAACAGCGGACGCTCCTTGCTGTCGGTGATGGTGATGCGCAAACCTTCCGGTGTGACATCCATCAGCAAGTTGTCCATCAGCATCTTCAGTTCTGGCACATTCATCACGGCCTTTTTCAAGGTCTCCGAAACCTGACGGAACATCGCATCTTCCTTGGCCTGAACCGCCAGATCCTGACCATCATCCTTCTGGGCGGGCGGGATCATCGGCGTATCTTCGGGCGCGTTCTCATCCGAAGCAACAACACTGCTACCCTTCATGATACCGGCACCACCCCCCATCTCCGAAGCATTGCTCGGCGGATTGAAGTAATACGCGATACCGGCTTTCTGTTCTTCCGTGGTACTGGCCAGCAACCACAACAGCAGGAAGAAAGCCATCATCGCGGTCACAAAGTCAGCATAAGCAACTTTCCAGGCACCGCCGTGGTGACCACCATGACCACCACGGGCCTTCTTCTTAACGACAATAACGGCAGGGCCGTTACCGCCCCCGCCGCCTGCGCCGCCGTTTTCTTCGTCAGCCATTACTTAGCCTCTCCGCTGCCCAGCGAGTTCAAATATTCTTCCGATTGTTGGAAGCTCGGACGCACACTCGCCGGCATGTGCTTGCGGGTGAATTCGACAATGATCTGCGGGCTCAACTGACGCGCGAAATTAAGGATCGCGATCTTGGTACACATGTAGAAAGCCGCTTCCGAAGCAAACGCGTTTTCCATGTTCTTCGCCATCGGCGCAATCCAGCCATACGCCACCAATACACCGGTAAAGGTACCCACCAGCGCCGCACCGATCAAGTGACCCAAGACTTCCGGCGGTTCGGTAATACTCCCCATGGTGTGGATAACCCCCAATACGGCGGCCACAATACCCAACGCCGGCATACCGTCAGCCACACTCTGCATGGCCCCCACGATGGCAGCACGTTCGGTGTGGTGAATATGGAGCTCTTCATCCATCAGCTCTTCCAGCTGGTTCGGCATACCACTGCCCATCACAATCAAACGCACGTTGTCGCAAATGAAGGCCTCCACGTGGTGGTCTTTCATCAGACTGGGATACTTCTGGAACAAGGCACTGTCATGCGGGTGGTCGATATGCTGTTCCACTTCTTTGATACCCTTGGTACGCATCATCTTGGAAAGTTCGAAGAAGAAACCCAGCAACTCCATGTACGGGCCTTTTTTCTGATACGGCACGCCGGTCAGCAGGATCTTCATCCCCCCGCCAAGGCCCTTCAGGATAGGTCCGGTACTACCAATCACCAAGCCACCGATCGCGGCCCCGATAATAATAATGAATTCAAACGGCTGCCATAGCACGCCAAAGTGTCCACCCGCGCCCAGATAACCACCTGCCACGCAGCCACAAACAATCAAGAAACCAATAATGAATAACATGCCGCCAGCCTAGCAGCGCGGGTTCCTTCTCTCCAACCCTTAAACGATCAAGGGGGCCGCCTTTTGACAACCCCCTGTGGCTTCTGAGCGAATCACGAACGCTTAGTTACGCTGGTCGTACACACCCGGGGTGTAGTCAAACAACTTGCGCGGCAGGTCGATGTTTTCGCGCACATCCTCAAAGTCGACACGGGTCGTCACACTCAAAGTGTCCAGGGCATCAATCTGCTTCAACTGCAAGCGGTCACCACCAAGGCGGTCAAACACCAAGGTCAACTGGCTCAAACCGGTGTTGTCACCCGTCGCGATCTTTTTATCGACAGCAAACGTCACGCTTAACTCACGCGGTGTGCTCTTCACGTTGGTCGCCCGCAAGCCTTGCTGAGACAAATTCAGCGTCTTGGCGTTAAACAAACGCGCCACACCCGCGTTCACCGGCAATTGGGTGGTCTGGTTACGTTCCTGATCAATGTAGTATACAGCCGCACCGGTCGAAATGATCTGCTGCTTCACCGGCGTATCGTACTGCCACAGGAAACGACCCGGACGCTTCAAACTGAAGGTCCCACGGCTCGCCTCTTTCTCGCCCGTCACGGTTTGCGTGAACGCAGCTTGCAGGGTGCTCAAACCATTGAAGTAATCTTCCACCTGCTTGGTAGTCGCACTCAAACCCGGCTGGGCGGTCTGGGCCACGGTCGTCACACTGGCCTGGCGCACGGTCGCGGTACGCGTGTTCGCGCGAATATCTTGGGTCTCGGCCGCTTTGGTCTGGGCCATAGCTGGCATAACAACGGTCGCCGCTATCGCCAAACCGGTCAGAAGTCCGTAGTATGTGCGCATGAAAATCCTTTCTTCCTCTTTTGCTGGTCCCATTAACGGGCCCGCCATGGTTCCCCCTTCGGTCACTCATGCAATAATATGTCTACACGGTTTTGGTTCCTCTGGCGATGACCTGATCGCCCTCGCACCCGCGCTCCGCTCAACCCTCGGTAATCTCGGCGAAAGCTTGGCCATCTACGCCCCCCACGGCCCCGCCTTCGTGCCCGGCGCCACCGAATACAACCCCGGCTACCAATGGTTCAGTGATAGGGGCTGGACCTTCCGCGACCCCGAGGGCCTTGCCCGTCTGCTGCCGGAACTGGATGCTTTCATCGCCCACGTCGCCCAAACTCACGATATCCCTACCAGCCATATTGCCCTCCTCGGCTTCTCCCAAGGCGCTATGACCGCCCTTCACTGTGCCCCCGGTCTCCGCCATCAACCGGGTGCCATTATCTCGTGCTGCGGCGCTATTTCAGTCCCGCCTCTTTTCGGTTTCGAAACCACCAAACCACCCGTCCTGCTGTTGCACGGCGCCGAAGACGATGTCCTGCCTGCCGATGCCTCCGTCACCGCCGCCCAAACCTTTACCGATAAAGGCTACCCCACCCAATTGGAAATTCTCCCCAACCTCGGCCACGGCATCGATGCCGCCACCGTCGCCCACATCAGCGTCTTCCTCCAATCCGTCTGGGTCGACTAATCATCAATCCTTCCTGAATGAACGAAGCCCCGTCAAGTGCGGGGCTTTTCCATATCCTCAAAGCGTTACCGCCCCAATACCTCGCGCTTCCCTACATGGTTGGGCGCAGAGATCAACCCCTCGCTCTCCATCTTATCAATCAGGTCGGCCGCACGGTTGTACCCAATTTTCAGGCTACGCTGAAGGAAGCTGGTACTGGCCTTGCCTTCCCGGGTGATGATATCCACAGCCTGCTCATACAAGCCCTCGCCGCCTTCACCGTCCTCACCACCTTCGGTACCAGCCGCAGCCGCCGCCTTGGCTTCCTTGCTACCGGGCACAAGCGCGGCACCCGCCTTGAACACGTCTTCCACATAGTTCGGCTGGCTCTGGTTCTTCAGATATTGCACCACCTTGGTACACTCATCCTCACTGACAAACGCGCCATGCAAACGCTGCAGGTTGTTGCTGCCGTTGGCCAGGTGCAACATATCCCCTTTACCCAGCAAGGCTTCCGCCCCCATGCTGTCCAATACGGTACGGCTGTCGATCTTACTCGCCACACTGAAGGAGATACGGGTCGGAATGTTCGCCTTGATCAACCCCGTCACCACATCCACGCTCGGACGCTGCGTCGCTACTAGCAGGTGAATTCCACTCGCCCGCGCCATCTGCGTCAAACGTGCAATGCTGAATTCCACCGCTTTACCGGCAACCATCATCAGGTCAGCCAGCTCATCAATCACCACTACAATGTACGGCAGCGGCTTGGTCGCCAAAGGCTGCTCTTCATGACGCGGCTGACCGGTGTTCAAATCAAAACCCACCTGCACCAACTTGGTCGGCACCTTGCCTTCCGCCTGCATCGCCGCAAATTTCTCGTTAAACCCAATGATATTCTTTACACCGATCTCGCTCATCAGGCGGTAACGGTTTTCCATTTCCTTCACCACCCAGTTCAGGGCGGCAGCCGCCTTGTTCGGATCGGTAATAACAGGGGTCAACAGGTGCGGAATATCATTGTAAATGCTCAACTCCAACATCTTCGGGTCAATCATCACAAAGCGCAATTGGTCAGGGGTTAAACGGTACAGCAGGCTCATGATGAACGCATTGATCGCCACCGATTTCCCCGAACCGGTCGTACCGGCAATCAGGCTGTGCGGCATCTTGGCAATATCGGTATAGGCCGGCTGACCAGTGGTATCCACGCCCAGCGCTACAACCAAACTGCCGGCATCATGCTCAAATTCATCAGTATCCAGCAGCTCTTTCAAACCCAGGAACTGACGTTCGCGATTAGGCACTTCAATCCCCAGCACGTTCTTGCCGGGAATGGTCGTGATACGGATGCTCAAGGCACTCATGGCGCGCGCAAGGTCATCCTGCAAATTCAAAATCTGGCTGGTCTTCACCCCGGCGGCAGGCTCTAGTTCATAAATGGTAATCACCGGCCCCGGGCGGATATTCGTCACGGTACCTTCCACATTGAAGTTGCGCAGTTCAGCTTCAATCCGGCGCGCATTCTGCTCCAGCGCCTGCGGACTTTCGCCCCCCTTCTTCGCCTTGGGCTCATTCAACAAGTCCAGCGGTGGCAGGGTAAATTCACCCTCCAGCGCCAATGGCAGGCTGGCTTGGGGCGCAATGTCACGACGCACCGGACGCGCAACCGGCTCATCCTCACGCACCACCACGGTGGGGCGCGGACGCTTCGGCACCGGATGCGACAACGGCAGGTCGAACTGCTCGGGCACGGCGGCACGCAAACGGGCCACCCAGCGAGAAAGCTGGACACACATCACACGGCCCACTTTGTACAACCAAATGCAGGTGGCCTTCACATCGGCCAGGGTCCACCCGGTGAACCACAGAATGCTCAGGGCCAAGAGGGCACCCATCAACATCACACCACCCACTTTGCCCAATAACGGCAAGACAAGCTGGGCCATCAACTTGCCCATCAAGCCACCACCACCAATGCCAGCACCTGCTTCAGCAGCATCCGCCACCGGCAAGGAATGCGGCCAATTCGGCAGCGGATCAAACACGCACAACAACACGCCCAAGCTCAGTAACATCAGCGGCAGGGTGACAATTTGCAGGCTGAAGCTCGGGCCCTCTTCGCGGTGGGTCAGCGCATTATAGGCGTGGAAGCATAGCCAGCACACCCATACGAACGCACCCAATCCAAAGGTGGTGAGCAAAACATCCGAGATATAAGCGCCCATACGCCCGCCCCAGTTGGCAATGGCCATGCCGGGCCCCGAGTAGCTCAGGCTCGGATCGGTCGGGGTGTAGGTCACTAACGACAGCAACAGATACGCTGCCGCCACCAACAACATCACGCCCACACCTTCCACAAAGCGCTCGGCAATCATGCTCCGGCGTACGGCCTGACGCGCCGCAGGAGGCGTGCGTACAGAACCACGCCCCAGGGCGTTGGCGGGTTTACGGGATGTATTGGCGGCCATGCGCGGATCTCCTCTCTCTCCAGAATGCCGACTCGCAGGCGTTTTATTAAGAAATCCTGTCGTGTATGCGGGGGGACTCCCTCTCCGGAAGCTTGGGCGCTATTATGGCCGCGAGACGCCCCAAAACACCATGCCTTACAGTCTGCCAAAAGGCGTTTCACCGGCAGTTTCAGAACCCCCCTGTCACTTCAAGGGCACATTTTCCATAAATTAAGTATGCGCTCACTCACTTTTGGGCCGTTTCGCTCTAAAGCAACCCGATTTCAAACCGCAACCTGCCGAAAAGACCAATTTTAACACCGACAGTTGACGTCGTCGTCCCGCTCCCTTACAAAACCGCCACGTGCTGGTGTAGCTCAGTTGGTAGAGCGGCGCATTCGTAATGCGTAGGTCGGGTGTTCGAGTCACCTCTCCAGCACCACTTCTCTTCAAAATTCCTTTCCCCTCAACTTTTTTCCTCCCCACCGCAGGGTTTTTCTCACTCCACCCGTTTAAGGGGATGACAGCGCAGTAAAAAGCGCCCTAACCTGAGAATGAAGGAGACTTATCCCATGACCAACCGCGAAATGTTCCTGCTCGCCACCTCGATCCTGTTTGCATCCACAACGGTCGGCCTCGCCCTGCAAGGCGTGCTGCACAAGCCCCGCCACCATGGCCCTCACGAGCGTCCGGGCTTCGACCGCAAGTTCGACGAACGCCGTGGACCGGATGACAAGCGCGGCCCGCGCCCCGACTTCTTCGCCCGCGATGATGCCAATAAGGACGGCTTCATCACCAAGGAGGAAATGCAGGCCTCGCAAACCGCCCGCCTCGATGAATTCTTTGCCACCGCCGATACCAACAAGGACGGCAAACTGAGCCGCGAGGAAATGGAACAGGGACGCAAGCTGATGCGGGAAAAAATGAAGGCCCGCTTCGAGGCCGAACGTAAGGCCGCGGGCGAGGCACCTGCCGCCGAAGCCCCGGCACCGGAAGCCCGCTAACAGGCGCACTCCCTCATGGCTCCCGAGAAGAACAATAACGAACAACTCACCGCATGGATGACCCAGGCGGCAGCGGGCGACCAAACCGCCTTCCGCCATCTGGCCCGTGCCTTGGGTCCGCGCATGTACGGGCTGGCCGCCCGCCTGTGCGATGGCAACTCCGCCACGGCAGAAGACGTGGTGCAGGAAGTCCTGATCAAACTCTGGCAGTCCGCCCCGCGCTGGCAACCGGGAGGCTCGGTCAGCGCCTTCGCCAGCCGCATGGTGTACACCACGGCGATGGACTACCACCGCCGCAAAGGTCCCACCAACAGCCACACCGCGTCATTGGATAACGAAGGTATGGCGGAACTGGGCGCACCGGAAACCATTACCGGCAACCTCGAACAGAAGCAGACCCGCAACCTGCTTCTCGGCGCACTCTCGCAATTGCCGGAGCGCCAGCAGGAAGCGGTCACACTGGCCTACTTCCACGAGTATCGCGCGCAGGATATCGCCACCGCACTCGGCACTACCGAAAAAGCGGTGGAAAGCCTGCTGGTTCGCGCCCGCAAATCACTCGCCAGCCTGCTGCCGACCAGCATGGGCCAACTGAATTAACAACCAAGGAGACCGACCATGAAACCCACTCCACTCCTTCCCGAAGCCACCTTTACCCCACTCCCGCAGGCGCGCCTCGAGCAGATGATCGACCACGCTCTCAGCCACAGCCAACAACCTGCGGCCGGTAACGTCATCGCCTTTGGCCCCCGTCAGACCACCCGTAACTGGATGTTCGGCAGCGGTATGGCCGCCATGGCCGCGTCCATCATGCTGACCTTCATGCTGACCCCCCAAATGAATACGGGCAGTCTGTCACTTGCCAGTACGTCGGCGGCCAGCATCAGCTCACAAGCCGAGGTCAGTGATATGATCCTGCTCGATACCCTCGGCGCTTAAACCTTACACCAACCTAAAAACAAGCCCCCTAAACGACCAGTTCGGGGGGCTTGTCTTGCCAAGGCCCTGAATTGCCCTTAACTTCGCGGCCATGAGCAACAAACTTCCTGCCTTCAAGGCGTATGACATCCGCGGCAAAATGCCGACCGAACTCAACCCAACCCTGGCCTACCACATCGGACGCGGCCTCGCCGTCATCACCGGTGACAAAACCGCGATCCTCGGTATGGACAGCCGACTGACCTCGCCGGAGCTGATGACCGCCTGCGCTGCCGGTCTCACCAGCATGGGCGTCTCCTGCCAAACCTTGGGCCTGTGCGGAACCGAAGAAGTTTACCATGCCGCGGGCGCCGGGCACTCCGATATCGGTATCATGGTCACGGCCAGCCACAACCCGATGGATTACAACGGCATGAAGTTCGTCGGTCGCGGCGGTATTCCCTTTACTTCGGAAACCCACCTCGTACCGCTGGAAGCCTATGTCCGCGAACACATGTCCGAAGACGTACCGGCATCCTTCGCCGCCGTACCCCACATCAACCTGCGCGAGGAATACGTCAACCACTTGCTGAGCTTTGTCGACACCGCCGCCATCAAACCGCAGACCGTGGTCATCAACGCCGGTAACGGTGCCGCCGGCCCAACGGCCGATGCCATCCTGGCCAAACTCCCGCAACTCAACGTCATCCGCATCAACCACGAGCCCGATGGTACCTTCCCCAACGGCATTCCCAACCCGCTGCTGCCCAGCAACCGCATCGGTAGCAGCAAGGCCGTGGTCGCCCACAAGGCCGATCTGGGTATCGCCTGGGATGGCGATTTCGACCGCTGCTTCCTCTACGATGAGAAGGGCCAGTTCGTGAGCAACTACTACCTCGCAGGCCTCCTCGCCCACACCATGCTGGAAAAGAACCCCGGCGCCAGCATCGTCCACGATCCGCGCCTGTTCTGGGATACCGAGGCCACTATCCGCAACGCGGGCGGTACTCCTGTCATCGCCAAGGTCGGCCACAGCAACATCAAACCGATGATGCGCAGCCATAACGCCCCCTTCGCAGGCGAGATCTCCGGCCACTTCTACTTCCGCGACTTCTTCTTCTGCGACACCGGCATGCTGCCGTGGCTGCTCACCCTCCAGTATCTCGGTCAAACCGGCCAGACACTGGGGGAAGCTCTGGCCAGCCGCGCCGCAAGCGTAGCCGCGTCGGAAGAGATCAACTTCCAAACCCCCACACCCGCCAAGGAGTATCTGGAAGGCGTCAAAGCCGCCCTCACCGGCGCGGGCGAAATGACCACCATCGATGGCTTTAGCATCGCTACACCCGAATGGCGCGCCAACATCCGCGCCAGCAATACCGAGCCGCTGCTGCGCCTGAATGTGGAAGCGAAAAGCGCCGCGACCCTGCAAAGCCAACTCGAACACCTCACACATCTCATCGAGACCAACGGCGCCCAACCCGCCGGCGACCATTAGAGAGAACTCATAGAAAAGGGGGCGTAAGCCTCCTTTTTCTTGCCATTCCCTCCAAATGCATTTACTGCGCTCCTGTAAATACTTTTCGTTTCAGGAGTTTCCGATGCATCCCTTCGAAACCTATCTCTGCAAACTCGCATCTACACGGCCGCCACAAAAGAGCAGTGAATGCCTTGTTTACGGCACCGGCGTCTCCGCATTCCATATTCTAGTGAATAACGAGATCTCACTGTCCATCCAAGCCAACACAATCTGGTCGGATAGCCTTATCAATCTAGAGCTTTTCGTTCTGTCCGATAACCTCGGCACTCCTGCCCGGCTGGAATACGACACAATTTCCGTATCTGCCAATCAACTCGCACACGTGGTCGCGCAGCGTTCGCGCGCTTACCGCGGTGAGGGGTTGCGTGCGCTCGAATTCCTCGCCAAACACCTCGCAATTGCAACAGTCGAAGTCAGTACCGCCACTGAATCCGCCTGATACATGAACGCCCGTCTCTTCTGTAGGAAAGACGGGCGTTCATGCGTGTAGAGGAGCACACCAAAATCGAAACCCGATGTCGTGTTTCGCTTGACCCCTGAATCTCCCCACTTATGATGACGGGTAAGGAAATCTTGTCACTAACACTATAAGAGTGCTAGATTGATCCCGATCAATAAGGAGAAAGACCAAACAATGGCCAGTCCCATCATCAGCCGTGCCGGTGGCGCCGAAAGCGCTCTGTCGGCTCACATGTCCCAAGTTTTTAACTATATGGCCGCAGGCGTCGGGGTGTCCGGCGTGGTCGCCTACCTCTGCACCGTCAGCCCCGCACTTATGGCCATCGCCATGAAGGGCCAGATCATCTGGCTGCTTGCCGTGCTGGGTATGGCCTTCTTCCTGCAAAGCATCATCTTCCGCCTGCAACCGGCCGCCGGCCTCGCCGTGTTCGCGGGCTTCAGCGCCTTGATGGGCTTCAGCCTCGCACCGTTGGCTATCATCTACACCGGCAGCTCGATCGCCACGGCCTTCTTCACCGCGTCCATCATGTTCGCCGGTACCGCAGCCTATGGCTATTTCACTAAAAAGAGCCTCGCCGGCTGGGGCACCTTCCTCATCATGGGTGTCTTCGGCCTTGTCGGCGCCAGCCTGATCGGTCTGGTCCTCAGCCTGCTCGGCATCAGCACCGGCCCGCTGTCGATGGTTCTCAACCTCATCGCCATCCCGCTGTTCGCTGGCCTCACCGCCTGGGAAGTCAACAGCATCCGTGAGAACTTCGCAGCCTACGGCCGCGACGAGCTCACCCGCTCGCGTCTGGCCATCCTGCAGGCCACCAGCCTCTACATCAACTTCATCAACATGTTTACCAGCCTGTTGCACCTGATGGGCGACCGCCGCTAGGCCTCGCCAAATAAAAGGCCCCGGTCAAACCGGGGCTTTTCTTATATCTGAATCCTACTCCGCCATCGCCAGTATAAGCGTCCACTCCTTCGGCGTAACCCCCTGCACACTCAATCGCTGATACTTCATTAACTCCATGCTTTCCAATTCGGGCTGCTCACGCACCATCTCCAACGTCACCGGCGTTGTGAATTTACGTACCGGCGCCAGCGTCACCACCACCCACGGGTTACTCCCGTCCTTGGCCAGCTTATCTTCGGTCACGGTCGCATCCGGTTCCGCGGTCTTTACGATCTTCGCGATCCCCACACAGGCCTTGCCCTCGTTGGAATGGTAAAAAAGCGCCTCATCGCCCACCTGCATGGCCTGAAGGTTATTGCGCGCCGCATAGTTCCGCACACCATCCCATTTCGTGGTGCCGTCACGTACCAGATCATCCCAGCTGTACTTGAAGGGTTCGCTCTTCATCAACCAATACGCCATGATCGTTTCTCTTCGTATTTACGGAAGCAGGGGGGTGCCCAAACCACCATCCACAGTACTTTGTAACGGGCCACCCAACTGGGAATTCAGCTGCAAGCCGCTGCCATCCAAACTGGGCAACGCAAACGCATTGGGTGCAAGCAGCGGCGCATCCGCAGGGGTCGGAGACGCCACATCATACACACGCGGCGGCTCGGTGAACACCCGACCACCCGCCGCCATACACCGCCGCGGGAAGGTATAGATCAACGCCTTGCCATCCTTTAGACACCCGTCAAAATCCTTGATACGCGCCGACTTCAACGTCGGCATCTCAGCCGTTTCCAGCAACAGGTTGTTATCCGGCAGCAGACACTGACGCGGGCGGGTATGCACGATCTGCTGTCCCAGCAAACGACATTGCTCAAACGTTAATACCGGCAACACATGCGCCCCGACAAGCTGGTCACGGCGGATACGGCTTGTCCCGAACATCCAGTACTCCAGACGTCGGCCATGGTCCGGCACCAGCACGGCACCATTCTCGGCAACCACCTTGCCTTCAAAAATGGTAAACGGCGCAAAATTGCGTCCCCACACATTGCGCAACATCACGCGGATGCCTTTATAGGCGGGGTCACGCGGCTTCAATTGAGGCCAGATGGCATCTTCCGGCTGCGGCTTGTCAGGCATGAACTGGAGCAGCGTATCCAACAAAACCTCGCGCTGGGTCGCACTCATCAACCACTGTGGATTATCAGGCCCCTGCCCCATGTCCACCACCACCAGCGCCTGATCGATATCGATACGGTTCTGATAGATCGCGGCCAGGGTCGCAGGCAGCACATCATCCTGCGGCATCACCGGCAATGGCTGGTGCGCAACGGCTTTCACGTGCTTCGACATCTGCGCCCATGCCACCGGCTGCCCCACACCGCAAAAGGTGGTGGCACATACCGCCAGCAAAAGAGAGCGCCGCAACAACGTCATGGCCCTACACAACCATAGCCACAGCCCCACAGCAAGACACCCCCTGCGGGGGTGTCACACAAACCAACGGGTCTACTGACCGTCAAATTCGAGTACACGGGGCCGCTGCATCAGGTATTCCGCGGCCTGTATCGCGGTTACGTCCCCATGGAGGATACCATCAATGGCACTCACAATGGCCAAATCAAGGCCGTGGGCCTGTGCCTGCACGGTCACAATCCGCGCGGCCAGAATCCCTTCCACGGTCCCCACACGCAAGCGCGCTTCATGGATCGGCACACCTTTTCCCACCAACTGACCAAACCGGTAATTGCGACTCAACGTGCTGGTCGCGGTCAACAGCAGGTCGCCCATGCCGGCCAAACCCCAGACGGTGCTTTCTTTTCCACCCAGAGCTTTCGAATACCGCGCCATCTCCACCAGGCCTCGCGTCATCACGGCAGCACGGGCGTTCTGGCCAAGCTGCAAGCCATCCAACACACCTGCCGCAACCGCCAGTACGTTCTTGATGGCACCACCCACCTGCGTTCCCACCACGTCGGCACTCTCATAAACACGCACAAAGGGAAGATCGAATCCATCCGCAATCGTCGCACGGAAGCTGGCATCGGTGCTGGCGACCACCATGGCGGTCATTTTCTGCTCCATCAGCTCACGGGCGAATGTCGGGCCGGTCAATACCGCGATGGGGCCGAGTTGAGGCGCCGCTTCACGCCATACTTCGGTCAACAGGGCGCCGTCACTTTCACGGAACCCCTTGGCCGTCATCACCAGGCCATGATGTTCGGTCAGCAGGGAAGAAAGCTGGGTCGCCAGCACCATGTTCGCTTCGCTGGGAACGGCCACTAACAACAGCTCGGCATGGGCGGCCACATTTTCAAGACTGGTGGTGGCACGCAGGGTTTGATGCACCGCCAAGTCCGGATAGCGCTTGCGGTTCTGCTGGAACTTATTGATATCGTCCACGACCAACGGGTCGCGGTCCCACAGCAGTACGTTCTGTCCGGCCAATGCCAAGCAGTTGGCCAATGCGGTTCCCCACGCGCCACCGCCCAGAACACCCCACTTGGAAATCTTTGCGCCCATTCAGCCTCCGAAACTCTTCGTACAATTTATAAATCGAAATTTGTCCAAAGAGTATTGGGTACAACCCCACAATCTTCAAGCCACACCCCTGCAATACCCCTAGGGGGTGCGTGCCTTCTGCACCGGAACAAGGGCTGCTCAACGCATAAAGTTGAAACATCATCCCACCAAACCCAAAATCCGGCGCGAAGCGCCGTTGTCCCCGCGCACGAGGCTAGAAACGGTTCCTGTTTGCGGCAAGGACGACGACGTGTACAGACAAGTACACGAGGAGGAGGCAAAATTCAGGGGCCCTTTTGGCCCCTGCAGTCTTTCGAAGACGTTAAGCGTCGGCGCCGGTCTTAATATCCTCCAACTCCCAGTTCGGATCCTCACTGCCCAACGGGCGGGCCAGCACCCACGTACGCTTGACCGGCTTGGGCGAAGCACTACCCTCGCGCTCGACGGTGTCGAACGCTACGTCAATAACGGCGGTCTTGCCATGCACACGGGCATCCACCACACGTACGCTGGTAATGTCATCAATCTCAACTTGCTCCCAGCTGTTGTCGTTCATCTCGATCTCAAGACGGTCGAACAGGGCTGGTGCACACAGATTGGCAAGCCCTTCCTCATCCTTGGCATTCCAGCAGGTATAGAAATAGCCATAGGCCGCCTTGGCGCCATCCAGAAAAACCTCTTCATCAAAACTGGGTTCCAGCGCCTTGATCTTGGCCACGCCGGTTAGGTTTTTTGCCGCTTCAAAACCGGCATTCTTCGGCTTGGCTACAGGAGATTTCCGAACTTCCGCAGCCTGCGTGATGTCCACGACCTTCGGCTCGTCATCCCGTAAAAGCGGACGCCCACGCAAACGGTCCAGATCCGCCCGACGCGCCGCCTTGTCCCGCGGATCTTTCGGAAGTTTAAACTTGGTAAAGCGGCTCACGATAATCACCACTACAAGTACCAATACAATCAGATCGATCAGGGCCATAGGTCTCAAATATTCCGTTCTTAAATTTGGCCGCATTAAAACACAGGCGGCCCAAGGCCGCCAGCGCTATTGGTTTCCGAAACCGCTATCGCCCCAGCAGACGGGCCGCACCTTGCTCCAAAAGGCTGTCCCCGATGCGTTCACCCAGCTTGATGGCATCGGCGTACGGCATCTTATCGCGGGCACGCAGCACTTCGGTACCATCAAGGCTCGAAACCATGGCGATCAAACGCAAATTGCGGTTGGCGGTAATTTCGCAGTAACCGGCGATCGGCGTGTGGCAGTCACCTTGTAACTTCTTCAGCATGGCGCGCTCGGCCGAAATGCAGGTGAACGTATCGGGGTGGTTGATCTTCGCCAGCAAGGCCAAGCTCTCGGCGTCATCAGCCCGGGTTTCCACGCAGACCACACCCTGACCGATCGCAGGCAGCATCACATCCGGTTCAAACACATCGCACACACGGGCTTCCAGACCGATACGACGCAAACCGGCCAACGCCAGAATCGCCGCATCGATCTCACCGGCATCCACCTTGCCCACACGGGTATCGGCATTTCCGCGCAGCGGCACGATCTCCAGATGCGGGAAGTTCATACGCAATTGCGCCGCACGACGCACACTGCTGGTACCCACCTTGCTACCGGGCTTCAAACTCACAAGACTCTCCCCGGGACGGCACACCGCCGCATCACGCAGGTCATCACGTTGCAGTACGCACGGAATCACCAAACCTTCGGGCAGGTCCACATCCCCGGGTACATCCTTCAGGCTGTGCATGGCCATATCGGCCTCACCACTCAACAGGGCATGCTCAAGGGCCTTCACGAAGGCGCCCTTGCCACCAATGGTCTGCAAATCACCCTGAAAACGCTCGTAGCAGCCATCGCTGACCACTTCGTACGGAACGAAATCATGCTCCGGAGCCACGGCCTTCAACAGATTGATGATGCGGTGCGTCTGCACCATAGCCATTTTGCTCTTGCGGGTTGCGATGCGGAAGGTACGTGCCATGAGTA
>QFOU01000092.1 GCA_003241595.1 Pseudomonas fluorescens | reverse complement strand
GCCATGACGACGGGCGAGAACGACAGCGCGTTCCAGCTCTTCCTTAAAGCGTGCGCCGTTGAGGAGGCCGGTCAGGTGGTCGGTGGTGGCGAGGCGGAAGACGTGTTCGCGCTCGACCTTGGAGGCTGTGACGTTGCTGGCAGCGCCACGGTAACCGGTAAATTCTTGCTGAGCATCGAATACGGGAATACCACTGAGGCGGAGGCAGACGCGGTCGCCCATTTTGCTCTTTGTCCAGAACTCCAGCTCGCGGTAGGGTTGGCGGCGCTCGACACGGTTTTGAACGAGTTCGCGACCGCTGTCTTCCTCATTGGCGTAAAGTACGTTGAGTTGGTTTTGACCGATAAGTTCTTCCGGCTCGTAGCCCAATACATTCGAGACGCCCGGGCTGACGTAGCGGAAGATACCAGCGACGTCGGTCTCCCACAGCCAGTCGGCGCTGGAGCCTGCGAAATCTTTGAAGCGCTGCTCGTTGCGGGCGAGTTCATCCAGCATTTTTTTACGCTGCGAGACATCGCGGGCGTGGATGACCACGCTACGCACGACCCAGTCGCTATCCGGCATACCTTTAGCAACCAGCTCGACATCCACCCAGCTACCACTGACGTGGGGGAATTTCATTCCGGCTTCCACAGTACCGCCTTGCGAGACGACGCGGCGAAGGATCTCGGCCATTTCATCGCGGTTACGTGGGTGAACCCATGCGGGCAGACGGACATCGCGGAGTTCTTCTTTACCGAAGCCAAGAACACGCGTGAAGGCGGCGTTGAGATATTCCATGCGACCATTCACATCGCTAATTGCGATTAAATCGTAGGCATTATCGGCCATAAGACGGAAACGGCGACTTACGTCTTCAAGTCGGCGCGTACGTTGCTCTACCGCGTCTGACAGGCGCTTACGCAATTGACGACCAGCCCACCACCAGCCCAGAACCATAACGAGAATGGCAGAGCCAATGGCAAACAAAGCCCAAGGCAACCACCACATTTGAAGAATTGTATTGAGGATATTGTGCATGACTAGACCCCCTTGCCGAACTGCAACAGGGGGGTTATGGTTTGTGCATGGATATTCGAGTTTCTGCTTACCGCCCCAACGTAACCGTTAGCACCGTACGCAACGAAGGTAACCCCTTTGCCACCGCGTACGTTCAGAACGCGAACGCCAGTGGACCGGTAACTGCGACCGACCCCGTACAGGCAGCCCGCAACGCGTTTGACCAGTTGGCCGCCAACACGAGCAGCGACGGCTACACTGATAGCGTGCGCGGCTCGATCGTGAATATTCTGGCTTAATTTCTTCTTCATATTGAATCTAGTTTTAGGACATCTGTCGCCATGCGGCTAGGTCGGCTGCGCGCAGTTTGACCTTGAGAGTCCATGTTTCCTCATCGAGGTGTTGTTCAGTAACATCGCCATGTGCGTGGAGCCACGCCAGGCGGCGACCATCTCCGGCATTCACCTTTACGGTCAGCGTTTCCCAATCGGCTTGCAGGCGATTACGGATAGCTTCCAGAAGTTCATCCACCCCCTGCCCTGTAACGGCAGAGACGCCTACCCCACCGCGCGGGAGAATGGGGTTATCGAGTTTATCGACTTTATTATAGACGTGGATGACGCGCTTATCGGCGGCACCGATTTGGGCCAGCACGTTGCGGACATCGGCGGATTGGGCGTCCATTTCCGGGTTACTGATATCGTGCACTTGCAGAAGGATGTCGGCCATCACAACTTCTTCCAGAGTGGCTTTGAACGCTTCAACGAGTTCGTGCGGGAGATCGGCGATAAAACCTACCGTATCGACCAACACGACATCGAGGCCGCCCGGCAATTCGAGGCGGCGCATGAGCGGGTCGAGGGTTGCAAAGAGGGCGTCGGCCATAAGCGTACCGGCATCCACCATCCGGTTGAAGAGCGTGCTTTTGCCGGCGTTGGTATAGCCGACCAGAGCCACAGTCGGAACATCGGCTTTTTGACGCGCCATACGCTGGAGGCCACGCGTTT
>QFOU01000023.1 GCA_003241595.1 Pseudomonas fluorescens | reverse complement strand
AAACGGCACTTGTTACTGGTGGCAGCCGTGGCATTGGTGCCGCGGTTGTGGAGCGATTGGTACGTGATGGTGCCAAGGTGGTGTTTACCACCAGCAAGAGCGTAACGGCCGCCGATGCGCTTGTGAACAAGCTGGGCCAAGACCGTGTAAGTTACGTGGTGGCTGACAGTAGCGATATGGCGAGTGTGCGCAACGCTGTGAGCGGTACGGTTCAAAAACATGGTGGGTTGGATATTCTGGTTAATAATGCCGGTGTATTCGAGGTTGTGGACGGTCAGGAAGACCTCTACCGCCGCCAGAATGCGGTGAATGTTGATGCCGTATGGGCGGCCGTGCAGGAAGCGGCCAAGGTGCTGCCTGAGGGCGGACGCATCATCAGCGTGGGGAGTGTGCTGGGTGAGCGTGCCCTGATGCCCGGGGTGGCCGAGTACAGTGCGACCAAAGCCGCTGTAGCGATGTTCACGCAAAGTTGGGCGATGACCTATGGACCGCGGAATATCACCGTGAATGCGGTGGCACCCGGGCCTATCAATACCGACATGAACCCTGATGATGGCGGTGATTTTGCGGCATCCCAGAAAAAGATGATACCGCTGGGCCGCTATGGTCAGCCGGAGGATATTGCGGCGGCCGTGGCGTTTTTAGCCGGACCGGAGGCGGAGTTCATCAGCGGTGTGACCTTGCGTGTGGATGGGGGTGTGGGGGTTTAATAACCCTCGGTAAAAAGGGGTCGGGCACGGCCTCTTTTTTTGTTGGCGGGTAATAAAATGAGGTGTATGCAGTTTTTGAAGGGCTTTGGCCTTACTCATATGTACCGTTTGACCTGAAGGAGATAGCAATGTCTGAAAACCTTTCGTCCCTGAATATGACCGTCTATTGGGGCGACCGCTTGTTTGAAGCGGATACCCCTGACAATCTGGCTGCGAAAGCAGCGGCTTACCCTATGTTCGGGGCAGATGTGGTGCCGCAGCGGCTTGGCAAGCATCGCTATGAGCTTCCGGAAGCGGAGCTGGATGCGCATGTGGAGTCTTTGATCGGAGACTTTTGTGATCTGCAGATCATCGTTGTCAAGGGCACGGGTGTGACGCCTGTAGTGGAGAATGCGAAGGCTCCATCGGGCTTGAAGGAGCATCTTGCGGCGTTGCACGCCGAGGATTCTTACAAGCTGGATGTGCTGGTGAATCGGCCGGACGTGTTGGCGTTACGCGCGCTTGCACCGTCACCGCAGGGGCTCCGTCGAAATGACGGTTAGCAGCACCGAGATGCGAAAAAAAAGCCGGTGGAGATGTATGTCTCCACCGGCTTTTTGCGGGCTTATTGCAGATTGGTTGCGAGTATTTCGATGGCCGCGACGGCGGTGCTTTGCGGGTAGGTGAGGGCCGCGATCTGCTGGGCGCGGACGGCGGCGGTATAGAGGCGGTCGGTAGGGACAGAGCCGAGAAGCGGCAGTGGCGGGAGACCCAGGAATTTTTCAGCCGCTATGGAGAGGCGGGTGTGAACCTGCTGGGCTTCACGCGTGCTGGCTTGATTGACGATGAGGCGTGTATTGGCCACGCCATTCTGTTGCCAGAGCAATTTGATAAGGGCGTAGGCGTCGGTCAGCGAAGAGGGGTCGGGCGTGCTGACCAACAGGGTGGCGGCACTTTGTGCGCACATGATGAGTTGGGCGGGAGCGACACCTGCTGCGACGTCGATCAGGGCGATCGTGTACTTGCTGGTGGCCAGCGTTTGCAGGTCGGTGAGCAGGCTTGTGAGCTGGGGTTGAGTGAGGTTGGTCAGGCCCAGATGTCCGGCGCGGCCGGGAAGCAGGGTGACGCTACCACCTTTAGGACTGGTGAGTTGCGGTAGGGGCAGGCTGATATCTTCGAGGGTGGCTTGACCGGCGAGAACATGGGCGAGGTCGCGTTCTGGCTGGACGTTGAGCTGGACATCGAGATTGGCGAGGCCGGTATCGCCATCGAGCAGCAGCACCCGGTGGCCGTGGCGGGCCAATGTGGTTGCCAGATTGAGTGTTAACGAGGTTTTGCCAACACCACCCTTGCCGGACGCAATGGCGTACACGGGTGCGGATGTCAGTTGTGGGTGTGGTGTCATGATGTGAACTCCCATGGTTGGCGGGGCAGGGTGCCAAGAGATTGTGCGAGCCACTGTGGGGTGAGGCTGAGCGGTGCAGAAGCGACGTTACCATTATGGCTGGCCAAGGCCAGTGGCAAACCCGACGCTGACGCGGTGTTGAGAATAGCACCGTAGCGTGTGGTGCAATCGAGGCGGGTAATGATCATGCTGACCGGTTGGAAGCGATGGGTGGCCACGGGCAGCAGCGCCATGTCTTCGGCATTGAGATCGGCGGGAATGACGAGGTGACATATGGTGGGGATGCCGAGCGCTTCGAGGCGTTGCTTGAGTTGCGTGAAGGCCTGTGGTTGGTACGGATTGAGGGCGGGCGTGTCGACCAGCAACAGATGGCGCGGCCCCATGGCGTGAGCCGCGGCCTTGAGGCTGGCGGTACCGGTGAGGAGGTGCGCGGTATCGCCCATCGTTTCGGCCGTAATGGCAAGAGGTTCGAAGCCCGCGAGTTTCTGGTCGTCGAGGGAGAGCAGTCCGACACGTTTGCCGCTTTGCTTGGTTTGTACGGCCAGTTTAGCGATAAAGGTGGTTTTGCCTGCGCCCGGGGGGCCGATAAAGAGATGGGCCTGACCCGGTTTCAGAATCTCGGTGGGTGTGCTGAACGTGACCAGCTTGGAGAGCAGCATCTCTAATGCTTCCGCTGCGGAAAAGCCCGCGCTCTGCAAGCCGGGCATGGCCGCTGAGAGTTTACTGATGAGGCCGTCGTTCATGCCATGGTGGCGGAGGATATCGGTCATTCCGGTGGGAGTGGCCGGTGCCTTGAAGCTTGGTGTATGGGCGGGCAGAACGGTGCGCGGGAGTTCCGGTAGCGGTGCGACGGGTTGGGAGGCCGGTTCCGGTTCGTTCACGGCGGCGGTGATCTCCAGCGTTTGTTCACCTGCGGCATTGGTGACCTTGCGGGTGCTGAGGATCAACGCCTCCGGACCCAGCTCTTGCCGGATGATGGTGAGGGCGTCGGCCATACGCGGGGCCGTGAGCGTACGAATGCGCATGGGAATACCCTAGCAGGTTTGATGGTTCCTGTTGAGGGGGGAGGATAGGTTTGAGACCGAGCGTGCTTGTTTTGCAGGCGTTTGCGTGGGGTGGAGAGGCGGAAATGTACGGTTGGCATGGCTTTTGCATCTGAGATGGCGATAGGACACCAATTCAGGAGATTCAGGTCATGCCCGTTTCGATCACCGCCAATACTTCCGCCCGTTATGCACAGGCGAGTTTGAACCGTCAGAATGACGCGGTTACCGCAGGTACCTTGCGTTTGAGCAGTGGTTCCCGTGTGTTGAGCGCGGCCGATGATGCGTCCTCGATGGCGATCGGTAGCTCGTTGCGGATTGAGAATGCCGGTATCTCCAGTGCCATTCTGAATGCCACCTCGGGTACCAGCATGTTGCAGATCGCCGATGGTGCGATGGGTCAGGTGTCGGAATTGATGAACCGCATGCAGGTGTTGGCGGTTCAGGCCAGTAGCGGCCAGTATGATGATGCCTCCCGCGTGCTGCTGAATGGTGAGTTTCAGGGGCTTAAGGCTGAAATTGAGCGTTTGGCGGGTGCGACCGTTTTCAACAATGTGAAGGTCATTGCCGGTACCAAGGATTTTGATCTGGGACAGGGGTCTGTTAACGGCATCAAGGATATCCGCATTGACCCGAATGTGGTGACCGATAGCCGGAGTTTGCGCTACAGCTATGATGCGAGCACTGAAACCCTGACGATGACGCGCACTGATACCACGACCGTGCCGGCCCCGAGCCAGAGCATCAACCTGACGGCCTTGCTGAATGGTACTGTGGGTGTGGGTGGTAACCTGCAAAACCAGCAAACGCTGGAAGTTGGTTTCAGTCTGATGGGGGTTACGCTGACACTGGGTGCTGGCTTTAACCGTAACACGGATATTACCACCGGTGCGGTGACCACTCCGGCCGGTTTGGCTACCTCTACCTTCACGCCTGCCACCGCCAGCATTCCGAGCACGACTCTGGACAATCTCTTGATGACCGGCGTGTTCAGCAATACTACCGGTGCTTTGACGGTGCCAGTGACCTCGGACGGTACGAACCTGCTGTTGGGCGCCTTGCCAGGGATCAGCTATGGTGCGGGTCCGGTGAATACCGACAGCATGGGGATTACCGCAGGCGGTACCATGGATGTGTATTTGAACTACACGGATGAAGATGGTAACCCCGCCCAGACCTTGTTGGGGACATTGTCTCCGACCGCTTTGGGTGCCGGTGTGGGGACCATGGCGCTGGGTGTAGGTGTAGGCATGTTGACCGCCACAGAAACCGGTGAGATTGCGCCAGCCCACCTAACCTACAAAGTGGGCACGGGGATCGCTGCGGGTATTGATACCATCGGTGTTGATATTCCGGCCATGACCTTGAAAGCGCTGGGGCTTGATATGCTGGATATTGGCACACAGGATAATGCCAATGCGTCCATCCTTGCCTTGCAAAGTGCGCAGGATACGCTGAACCAAGGCCGTGCCGCGGTGGGTGCCCAGCAGTTGCGTATGGAAGCGGTTGCCCGCAACCTGTCGGTGATTCGGGAAAACAACGATGCCGCGCGCAGTTCGCTCATTGATGTGGATGTGAGTAAGGAAATTACCGATATCACCAGCAATCAGGCGATGATGCAGGCCAGTATCGCCATGCTGGGACGTGCAAATACGGTTCCGGAAATGTTATTGAAGCTGCTGCAGTAGTCGGAATGGCAGTAGGATTGACGCATCATGGCAAAGATTGGACTTGCAGCCGAGCTGGCCAAGCAGGCGGCTCAGGCTGCCCGCGAGGAAGTGGCGGCCGCCGAAGGGCGCAGTGCCGAAAAGGTTGCCAGCAAGGGTTGGACCGTACCGCAACTGTCGTCCGACTTCATGCTCGACTCGGCTGTGAATCTCGCGACCCGTCAGGTGGCCGGACACTATCGTCAGGTTTTGGCACCGCAGGGGTTGGAGGTGCATCTGGACGCTTCAGCGGGGACGTTTGTTGCCGAGGAGCGACAGGAGGTGCCGTCAATGCAGGCAGAATTGCGCGAACAGGTCTCCGGACGGCTCGTAAAAGCTTATACTGTGCCAGCGTTGCTGACGCTCTTTGCGACCCAGCAGCAGGCCACCGGTGTTGTAGTGGACGGTCAGGTATGAGCACGTCAGCTTACATTAAGACTTCCGCCCATAAACCTGTGATGTGCCTTGGCAGGAAGCCTTTGGCGCGCGAACAGGTACGGGCAAGCGATACAAACCAGACAGGACGTCAATTGGGAAAGTAGCAGAATCATGGCAACGACATCCTCTTTGAATACCAGCATGTTCACCGTTGACTCCAACGGTAAGCTGAACGTGGGCGGTATTGCTTCGGGTATCGACTCGAAGAAAATCATTGATGCGTTGATGCAGGCCAAGCGTTTGCCGGCTGTGCAGATCGAATCCAAGATTACCGCTAATACTGCTCAGATTTCAGCATTGACCGATTTCAAGAGCAAGGTTTCGGCCGTGACCACCGCCCTGAATGCTCTGCGAGGGAACCCGGGCAACACGACCAACGTATTTGATAGCAAAACCATTAGTGGTACGACCAGTGCAGCATCGGGTACGGCTTCGAATATTGATAGCTTGATTATGGCGACGGTCGGCTCGACTGCTCAGAACATGTCGCATACCATCAAAGTCAACAGTCTGGCGACCGCCAACCAGATTCGTACGGATGCCTTTTCTAGCACCACGACCAAGCTTTCTGACCTTGGTGTAACCCCCGGTACCATGGAGATCGGCGGTAAGACCATTACCATTTCTTCGACCGATACGTTGCTTGACCTGCGAAGCAAGATCAACAACTCGGGCGCCGGTGTGACAGCAAGTATCGTAAGTTCGGATTCCAGCACCCACTATCTGGTGCTGACCAGCAGCAAGACCGGTACGGCCAACGCCATTAATTTTACCGGCGATGCCACCTTGAGCGATGGTCTGGGTTTGACCGCTGCGGGTGGTGTAAAAAACGAGCTGGTGGCTGCGGCCAACGCCAACATCGATGTGGACGGAATTACCGGTATCGAGCGTGCCAGCAACAGCATTGATGATGTTATTTCCGGTGTGACCCTGAGCTTGTTGAAAGCCGAGCCGGGGACCACCATTACCTTGAATGTTGAGCCGGATCTTTCGGCCATTAAAACCGGGATCAATGATCTGGTTACGGCGTACAACGATGTACGCAGCTATATGAACGACCAGCGTACCGTAAAGGACTGGAACGACGACAAAGTTGTCGGCGAGAATGAAATGGGGCCGTTGGCCTATAACCAGACCATGCGTGATGTGGTCTCCCAGTTGGGTGAAATGGTCGCTGGAACCGTGCCTGGTGCTACGGATGGCTATGCCAGCCTTGGACAGATCGGTGTTGTGATGAATTCCGACTACACCCTCTCCATCGACAATACGATCCTGGATAACAAGCTTCTGACCAATCCGGACGGCGTGAAGCAGTTGTTCTCGTTGCAGACGAATGTCAGTGATAGTCGTGTGACCTTCCTGAATCGTGGTGCGAACGCGGTGGATGGCACTTATAACCTTCAAATCACCGGTACGGATGCGGATGGTAATGTGACTGGTGCGACCTGGAATGGTGTGGCAATGACCATCTCCGGTCGTACGTTGACCGCTCCTGACGGTACCAGCCTGTTCTTTAATGGCGGTCCGAATCTGGGTCCTGTCAGTGGCATGACCGTTTCGATCAGCACCGGTTTGGCCGAGAGCTTCTACAACTACTTTGATACGACGACCCGTACAAGCAGTGGTACGCTGGATACCCAGATCTCGGATTTGAAGGTGTCCAATATCGATTATAAGGATCGTGTGGATGCGATGGATACGCGTCTGGCGGTGACGCGTACGTATTTGGAAGCCAAGTATACGGCGATGGAAACGGCTCTGGCCAAATTGCAGACCCTGCAAGATACCATCAAGAGCTTCAGTGATTCGTTCAACAACAGCAACAGCTAAGCATAGCCGGTAATATGACGTATTCTCCTCCCAAGCATCCGCAAGGTCAGCGCGACATGGCCCAGCAATATCTGCGTCAGCAGATTGAGCAGGCCGGTCCGATCGAACAGGTGTTGATGCTGTATGATGGTGCCATCCGTTTCATTATGAAAGCGCGTGAGGCGATCGTTCAGAACGATATTCAGGTGCGTTGTGATGCCAACCGCCGGGCTATGGAGATTCTGGCGTACCTGATTGATATGGTCAGCCCCAATATGGCTGATGAAGCCGGTAAGCGGTTGTTCGGTATCTACAGTGGTTTGCTGAAGCGTATGCTGCAGATCGATTTTGAGAATAGCACCGCTGTGTGTGATGAGTTGATCGAGAATATTCGTACTTTGCGTGTGGCTACAGCCCAGGCCGTTGCTGCACAGAAAAGTGCAAATATACCTTCCACGGGGACTGTTGTGGCGGCTCCGACTCAGCCTGAAAATGTGCCTGAGGGTTTGTTACGTAACGCTGTTGCGTAACATTCGTTTTTACAAAACGCCGGAGCCGAGGTTCCGGCTTTTTTGAATGCTGTATGGGCATGAAGGGTGGTCAATTTTAAGGATTTAAGGCAGCATGGTCTTATTGAACCTCCAAGAAAGTGAGTGCCATGGCTGAAAATGAAGATAACGCCCCAGCAGTTGAAGGTGGTGAGGCGACTGCTGACGCAGGCGCGCCCGTTGCTGCCAAAAAGAAAAAGATGTTGCTGATCATCAGCATTGTGATTGCTGTTGTGGGGATTGCAGTCGCTGTTGGCGTTGTGATGTCGATGGGTGGAAGCAAGAAAGAAGACGCGGCTGAGGAGCATACCGAAATTGCGCCGGTCGCTATTTACGATGTGCCTGAATTCAATCTGAGCTTGCTGGGTGATGATCCGTCGTCGCAGCATTTCATTAAGATCAAGATGTCTCTTGAGCTTGTCAAAATGGCGGATAGCGAAACCGTCAACAAGATCCTGCCCCGTTTGCAGGATGATTGGGGAGGCTTCCTGCGTCAGATGCGTCTGGCCGACTTGCAGGGAAGTGCGAATCTGCAGCGTTTGAAGGAAAGCCTGTTGCGTCGAGCGAACCAAAGCCTTGCTCCGGTTGAAGTTAAAGCGGTTTATATTCGCGAATTGCTGGTTCAGTAGCCTGTTGTTCGTGGCGTTGTTGCCGCATCGGGCGTGGAAGATGTCGGGAAGATGCGGCGCTTTTGTGCGAACGCCTTTTATGGTTTTGAAGTGATGTGCTAAGCTTGGGCAAAGATTACCCCAGCTTGAAGAACAACCATGGCCGATACACCTGAAACCCCAGCCAAGAGCGAAGAAGACCTGCTGAAAGAATGGCAGAATATGGCTGCCGATGATGGCAGTGGCGCAGCTGCGGCTCCGGCGAATGGAGAGCCACAGAAGATCCTTGACCAAGGCGAGATCGATGCCTTGCTGGGTATTGATGCCGGAAGTGAGGCCAGCAAGAACCATGGTGTGCGTGCGCTTTTAGACCAAAGCGTTGTGAACTATGAAAAGCTTCCGATGCTGGAAGTTATTTACGATAAATTCGAGCGTGTTCTCTCCACCAGCTTGCGTCAGTATACCGCGGATAACGTGGACGTGACGATCATGAACATGACCTCGGTGCGTTTTGGCGATTACCTGAACCAGATCCCGCTGCCTGCCGGTATCGTTGTGGTGAATGCGGTTGGTCTGGAAGACTATGTTCTACTCGTTTACGAAAATAACCTGATTTATGCCGTTGTGGATGTGATGCTGGGTGGGCGGAAATCGCGTCAGGCTTCCGTCGCCGGGCGTCAGTTCACCGCGATTGAGCGTAAGATCTTGGAGACGTTGACGGACATTGTGCTGAAGGATCTGGGAGATTCGTTCGGGCCGGTGGCACCAATCCAGTTCAAGGCCGAGCGTATGGAAGTAAACCCGCGCTTTACCGTGATCTCGCAGGAAGCCAACGTGGCCATTCTGGTAACCGTGAAGGTGAACCTCGAAGGCCGTGAAGGCCGCATGCAGTTCTGTCTGCCGTACGCGACGCTGGAACCGATCCGTGAGCAATTGTTGCAGCAGTTCATGGGTGAGAAATTCGGTCAGGACAACATCTGGGAAAACCACTTGAGCCAAGAATTGTACCACACCACCATGGAGCTGGATGCCGTGTTGGATAAGATGCAGTTTCCGCTTTCGGAAGTTCTGGAATGGCGTGTGGGGGATACCATCATACTGAATGCGCGTCCGAACAGTCCTATCCGCATGGAATGTGGTGGCGTTTTGAAGTTGGTCGGCAATATGGGGAAGGCGCTGGACTTCAAGGCGGTGCGTGTGTCGCACAATGTGACGGATCTGAATAATTTGAAGCAGTCCTAATTTCACATGGCCTTATATCTCAACATCCTGACGGTCATCTTGCTCTCGCTGGTTGCGGGGCTTTTGTTGATTCTGCATGGTTTGTTGAAAGAATGGCGTGCGACCAGCAAGGAAGCGCCATTGTTGGCCGAGAAGCTGACGGAGACCATTCTTTCCGCGCGTAAAGGTCTGGCTGATTTGAAGCAGGAATTGACCCAGATGGGCCCGGAATTGAGCCGGCTTACGGATGAGGGTTCCAAGTTGCGTGTGGAATTGCAATTCCTGATGCAGCGTGGTGCGCAGATCGCGGACAAGCTTGAAGGTGAGCGCCCTGTGGTGGCGCGTGTCGCTCCGTTTGAAGATGATGGTGAAGACATGCCGGTTGTGCGTTTGGCCCCGGCAACGCAGGCGGCGGTTGAAGATGTTGCGAGTGCGAACGGCATGGCGGCACGACCTGTGATGCGCCCTGCCAGTGCGGGGAGTGATCCGTTGGAAGAGTTGCTTGCCGGTTTGCAAAATGGTTCGGATGAGCCTATCCGTAAGACTCCTGCCAAGCGTAAGCGCGTGGGCCCCATCACTCAAGCCGAATTAGACTTGCAGCAAAGCCTTGGTGGAGGTGACCTGTAATGCGTGCGGTGTGGATGGTGCTTGCAAGTATGTTCGTGCTGGTTCCGCACGTAGGGGCAGCCAGCGGTGGCGGTGGTCATGGAGGTGGTGACAAGGCGGAAGGCGGAGCTGTGTCGGCGACTTTGCCGACTGAAGCGCCTCAGTTGAAGCAAGGGCGTGTGTTCACGGATACCGAGATTCAAGTTTTGCTGGAGCTGGATCAGCAGCGCATTGAAATGGAGCGACGTGCCCAGGCCCTTGAACTGCGCGAAAAGCTTGTTGATCTCATGGAGCAACGTTTGAATGGCCGTGTAGGGGAATTGCAAGCGCTCAAGGTGGATCTGGAAAAGCTGTTGGGCAGTATGAGCGGCAAGGATGATAAGGAGCTTGACCAGTTGGCTTCGATCTATGGCAACATGAAGCCTGCTGTTGCGGCCAATGTTTTGAACCGTCTGGATAATGCCATCGTGCTGGATGTGATCGTGCGCATGCCGAGCAAAAAGGCTGGTAAGCTGATGGAAGTGATTGATCCGGCCAAAGCTCGGTATCTGAGTGAACTGATGGCCGCGCGGACCCCTCCGCCGACGGTTAGTGATACGACTCCGTAAACAAAATCCGTTTATAAGGCGGATATTTATCATATGTTTTAAAATGGTGCAGCCCTGCCACGGTGGCCGGTGGTGCTTGTTGTTTCTGATTGTGAGAAGGCTGGTGTAAACGGTGAGTTTGGCGCTAGGGTGAGGTTATGTCAGGTATCGTTTATGTGCGGTACCAGAAGGGCAAGTCTCCGCTAAGAGAGATGGCAAATAATAAGGAATAAGGCCGATGACTGTCGACCGTAACATGCGAATTCTGGTGGTTGATGACGCGCAGACCATGCGCCGTATCGTGGTCAATCTTTTACGCCAGCTGGGTTTTACCAACATGACCGAAGCCGATGATGGCACAACGGCGTGGGAGCGTTTGAACACCGAGCATATCGATTTGATTATCTCTGACTGGAACATGCCAAAGATGACGGGTATCGACCTGCTGAAGAAGGTGCGCGAGAGTGAGAAATACCGCGTAACGCCCTTTATTATGGTGACTGCCGAAGGTAAGCGCGAGAACGTGATCGCCGCCGTACAAGCCGGTGTGAGCAACTACATTGTAAAGCCCTTTAATGCTGCAACCCTTAAGGAAAAAATGACTAAGGTCATTGGTATTTTCTAGGTTAGCGCGACGTAACGAATTTTGAGAAAGATCTTAACCTCATGAGCCTTGATAATCTTAGCCTGAGCCAACGTATTGCAGCGCTTGAAGCTGCTCAAAACGGCGATATGATCCCTGGTGAGCAGGTGCGTGAACTGGTTGCTGCCGTAAAGGAAATGTTCGGTCAGAGCGGCCAACAGAACAGTACCAATGAAAAGCTTTACCAAGAGCTTGGCGAGCTGGCGCGTTATATCAATAATGCCAAAAAAGAGCTGCACGAAGTCAAGAATAGCAATATTGCCGAAGATCACCTTCCGAACGCCACCAACCAGCTTGATGCCATTGTGCAGATGACCGAGCAGGCGACGGGCCGCATCATGGATGAATGTGATCGTGTGACCATGTTCCATAATGATCTGCGCGAGCGTTTGATCGCCATGGACCCGCCGCTTGAGCCGGATGCCCTTGCCGGTGTGGATGACAGCATCAATGAAGCTGCGACCAGCATCACCCACATTTATGAATCCTGCAACTTCCAAGACATTACCAGCCAGCGTGTGCAAAAGGTTGTGCGCGCACTTCAGGAAATTGAGCGCCAAGTGTTGCGTATGGTGGTTGTGTTCGGTCTGATGGAAAACCGTGACCGCCTGGATGCCCAGACGGCCGCCGAACTTCAGGAAGATGCAGCCTTGTTGAACGGCCCCCAGCTGAATGGTCAGGGTCTGGATCAGGACGAAATCGACTCGATTCTTTCCAAACTGCTTTAGTAGGATAATCCGATGATCGGACAAACTGTTACACCTGCCAAACCTGTTCGTGTTCTGGTGGTGGATGACAGCACTTTCATGCGGGGTGCGCTGGTGCGTATGATCTCGAAAGATCCGCGCTTTACTGTGATTGATACGGCCGCGAATGGTAAGGAAGGATGGGAAAAAGCCATGCTTCTGAAGCCGGATGTCATGACGATGGATGTGGAAATGCCCGTGATGAACGGTCTGGAAGCATTGGCAGAGATCATGAAGACGGTGAAGACGCCGGTTATCATGATCTCCACCCTGACCGAAGCTGGTGCGGATACTACCATTAAGGCGTTGGAGTTGGGCGCTGTTGATTTTGTACCCAAGGCTTTTGGTGATAAAGAGCGGAATATCTTCCGGGGTGCGGAAGAGCTTTATGAAAAGCTTCTTGCAGCTGCCGGTGTGGATGCCGGTGGTGCTGCGCCCGTGGTACAGCCATTGAGTTATTCCACCGGATTACCAGTACGTCCGGCTGCCCCTGTGGCACCTCCTGCGCCGTTGATGGCTGGTTTGCGTGTCAATGCACGGCTGGTGATGATCGGCAGCTCGACGGGGGGACCTAAGGCTTTGCAGACGTTGATTGAGCAGCTTCCGGCTAATCTGCCCGTGCCAGTTGTGATCGCCCAGCATATGCCGCCGCAGTTTACCTTGGCTCTTGCCAAGCGTTTGAATGAGATCTGCCGCATCAAGGTGGTAGAATTGGCGAACAATATGTTGCTGGAGGCAGGCACGGTTTATATCAGTCCCGGTGGTTTGCATGCGCGTGTTTCTCTGACCAGTGGCAAAGTGATGGAAGATAAAGGTGAGAGCCTTTATAAGCCGAGTGTTGACGTATTGGCAGAAAGCGTGGGGCAGACTTATGGCAAGAACGTGATCGCCGTGATGCTGACGGGCATGGGTTCGGACGGCATGAAGGAATATATCAAGCTGAAAGAGCTTGGTGCACACGTAATTGCTCAGGATAAAGACAGCTGTGTTGTTTATGGTATGCCGAAAGCAGTTGTTGAGGCAGGGGCCGCCAGCGAGGTTTTGCCATTGGAGCAGATCGGCCGACGTGTAGCTTCGCTTTTAGGAGTTTAGTTTCCCTTGCATCTTCAAGCCCCCGTTATGGGGGCTTTGTGTTGGCGGGGAGAAAGTGTCGGACAAGAGTGATGAAGAGGGCGCAGAGGTTTGAGTTATTGTTGGGCAACCGGCTGATGTTCCATTGAGTTGGTGGGGGTGCTCGGCTATATTGAGGCTAATAAAAACGAAATATGCGAGATTGTGCCATGACCATGGACGATATGGGCGATGAGCTGAATGAAATCCTTGAGGAATTCTTTACCGAGGCGGATGAAAACCTCGATACCCTTGAACAGGATTTAATCAAGCTGGAAGCGCTGGCCGATGGTGGTTCCAGTCAGACGGATCAGGAAACGGTCGACCGTATTTTCCGGATGCTGCACACCTTGAAGGGTGGTGCGGGATTCCTTGGGCTTGAAAAGATCGCTAAGCTGGCGCACTCGGGCGAGAATCTGTTGGATGAGGTTCGTCAGGGGCGTGTGGCGGTTACGAAGCCGGTTATGGACGCTTTGTTGCAAACCACGGACATGTTGAAGCAACTGGTGTTGATCCAGAAGCGTCGTGATGATGACAGTGATTTTGAAACGTCTGAATTGCGTGAGATCCTTGATGCGCTGGCTAGTGGTCAGCAGGTTGAAGTTCCTGCCGCATCGGCTCCTGCACCTGTCGAAGCTGAGGCTCAGTCGGCTGTTGTGGAAGAGAAGCCGTTCAATCTGATGGATGAGGTTATGGGTGATGAAACCCTTGATCCAAGCCGTGATAAAGAGATTGAAGTTGCGCCTGCCGGCCCGCTTGTCAATGCCGAGCTTCTGGCTTCGGTTTTGAATGATGAAACGTTGGACCCAAGTCGTGACAAGGGTGAGGATGGTCCGGTTGCCAAGCCCGGTGTGACGGAAGCCAAACCGTTCAATCTGCTGGATGAAGTTCTGAATGATGCGACATTAGATCCGAGCCGCGATAAGGGGGATGATCTTGCTCCTGCGGGTTCGCCGGCCGTCGGTCCGGCTGTTGCGAAGGCTCCGCCAGCGCAGGCTGCCGAGCAGCGCAAAGTTGATGACCGCCGTCAGCAGGCCCGTCGTAACGATGATGGCGGTGGCGATACCATTCGTGTGGAAACCTCGCGTCTTGATAAGGTGATGAACCTTGTAGGCGAGCTGGTGCTGGCACGTAACACCATGCTGCGCCAATTGAACGGTGTGGAATCGCGCCGGGTGATTGAAGAGCTGGATAATGGTGCGATGATTTTTTCCACCATGGAGCAATTGAGCCGTGTTACGCAGGACTTGCAGATGAGCGTGCTTTCGACACGCATGCAGCCGATCAAGAAGGTCTTTGACAAGATTCCGCGTCAGGTACGTGAGCTGAAAACCCAGTTGAACAAAGAAGTAAATCTTATCATCGAAGGTGAAATGACCGAGGTGGATAAGAGTTTGGTTGAAGATCTGGCCGACCCGATGGTGCACATGATCCGTAATGCGTTGGATCATGGTCTGGAGCCGCCGGCCGAGCGTCAGGCGGCTGGTAAGCACCCGGAAGGGACGCTGGTTGTTCGTGCCTTCTATGAGGGTAACAACGTGGTTATCCAGGTGCAGGAAGATGGTCGTGGGATTGATCCCGAGCGTATCCGTAAAGTTGCTGTGAAGAAGGGTGTTGTGAGTGAAACTGCTGCGGCCGCGATGAGTGATGCGGAAGCGATTCGTTTGATCATGGCGCCCGGATTCTCTACCGCCGAAACCATTACCGATGTAAGTGGTCGTGGTGTAGGGATGGATGTGGTGAATACCAAGATTGTGAACTTGCAGGGTACGATTGATATTCGTAGTGAGTTGGGCGTTGGCACCTGCTTCAGCATTTACATGCCTCTCACTCTGGCAATCGTGAATGCGTTGATCGTGGGTGCGAAAAGTGAAGGCTTTGCCATTCCCATCGGTGATATTGCCGAGGTCATCAAGTTCAAGACCGACGGCATCCACCGTGTGAACGAGCAGGATGTGATCGAATTGCGCGGTGAGCCTTTGCCGCTCTTCTATCTGGATAAGCTTACCCATGCTTTGGCGTTGCCGACTGCGGATGGTGCTGTGATTGATACGGACACTGCCGATCAGGCTCGTAATGGTGGCAGCAAGGGCTTTGTTGTTGTCGTACGCGAAGGTAGCAGCTCCATGGGCTTGGTGGTTGATGCCTTGCTGGGGCAGGAAGAGGTTGTTGTGAAGCCGGTGACCGGTATGTTCGAGTACAATAAGGCTATTTCGGGGGCGACGATTACCGGTGACGGTAAGGTTCACATGATCCTTGATGTGCCTTATTTGATGAAAGAGCTGAGCGGCACTGCGGCCCGTTAGTAAAATGCCTCCGGTTGGAGGCATTTTACATTCTAGGGTTTTGCGTGGTTTTTGGGCCATAGCTTGATGTTGTGTATTCTTCTGAAGCTGCAGGAGGGCTGGCGATGCGTGCGGTTTATGTTAAGCTTGAGTTGTATTTATTTAAAGAATGGAAAGGCTGCGCGGCGTGTCGCTGTTGCTGAAGAAGGCAAGTTATGAAAAGCCCATGAACAGTGGCGATAGTACGCTGATGATGCTGCTATCGCTTAACTTGTTGTTGTTGGTCTTTTTCATGTTGCTTAACAGCATGGCAACACGCGGTGCCAAGCATGCTGAGGATGTTTTAGCAGAAGTGCGGGAGGGCTATGAGCAATCACGCGTGCTTGCCGGTCAGGCGTCGCAGGGTGAAACTCCGTTGATGGCATGGCGTGAATCGGCCATTGCCCGATTGAATGGTGTGATGGGGAATCGTCTGGAGTTGCGTGTTTCGCCGCAAGAAGGGAATGCCGGTGTTATTGAGTTGGACATGCCATTAGCGAGTGCTTTTAACGGCCAAGGGGCCTTATTGCAGCCCGAGCTTGTGCGGAATGTGCTTGCGGCGGCGGGTTCTGAGAGCACCGTGATCTGGACTTTACGGCTTTCGCGTTCGGAGGGGCTGCGGGCGTCTTCCATGATGGCCTCTCTGGCATTGCAGGGGGCTGATGCCATGTTCGTGCCATCTCAGGACAATACTCTTCGTGTTGTAGTTACGCCTGGTTCGGCAACTCTTCCTTCGATGGGATTAAATGTCCAGAATGTGGGGGAGAAGGCGGGTGCGTCGGTGCGTGGTATCGAGCCGAAAGGGGGCGTGAATGATTAGCCCTGTCATGTCTGTTCCCAGAGTTTCGGGAGGGCCTTCCGTGTGGAGTGAGGTTCAGGCGCCGCGTTATCAGGCAAGCCGTACCGCATGGCTTTTGACATGTGTTGATCTGACAAGCCTGTTAGTGGCGTTCTTTGTTTTGTTATTTTCCATGCAGACCATGGAAGCCTCTAAGTGGAATGCTGTGAGTGGTAGTTTTCAGGCTCAGTTTGCGCGGGAAGTGGTTATACCGGTTCCCGTGGGGGAGGGGGACAATGGTGTTGTACGCGTGACCGGAGTTAAGTCGGGCCTTGCTTATCTGGATGCGCTTCTTCATCAGCGGGTGGGAAAGAGTTCTTCGTGGAGTGCTCTTCAGGCTTCGCGCGCACCGGCTGAAAGTCGTGTTGAGATGGCGTATGAAATTCCGCCTGCTGTTCTCAATGCTGCCCCTGCGGAGGCAAAACCCTCGTGGCTTGAATTGGGAGCAGCTTTGAGAGGCTGGAAGAACCCGCTGGGTATTCGGGTTACCGTTGTTAAAGCGGATGCCCTTAAAGGGGCATCACGTGCTGTTGAGTTGGCAAATATGCTCTCTGAAGGGGGGGCTGCCGCAGCCTTTGCTGAAGTTCGTATCGCTGATAAATCTTCTGTAGAGTTAGTGGTGCGTGCCCGATGAGACCTGTTTTTCTTTCAGCCTTCATAGCGGCCCTTTGGGCCCAGACTGCTTTGGCTGCGCCGGCATTGCAGGTTGCGATTGCGGATGGCCGGACCATTGTAAAGGCGACTACCGATAAGCTTGCCGCGTGGCGTGCGGCTAAAGATGTATTGATCGTTGCTATTCCCGAAAACAGCGGTGAGATCGAAGTTGGTCAGTTGGCCAGTGGCGTGCAGGTGGAGCGTGTCAGCGAAAATGGTGTGAATGCTGTGGCCGTAAGTGGTGTGGAGAGCAGTTGGCAGGTTGTGCAGGATGGTGCGAACTGGTTGGTGCGTCCTGGGAAAGGTGCTCCGGGTGAGAGTGTCATGCTGCTGAAGGATGGCTGGTATGTGGGTAAGGATGTTGTCGTGCCTAAAACCCTCACGATTGCCGGTAAGGTCTGGCAAGTGGGCATGGTGGGAGAAGCCAGAAGTGTTGCCGGAAGTGTTGTTGGTGTTGCAAAAGCGGTGAAAGATGCTCCCGTGGTTGCATCTGCCTCTCCTGCAAGTTCCCCCGCGTCGATTCAGCCTGCTGATGCTTCTTCTACGGCAGATCCTCTTAAAGCTGTCAGTATGAATGATATGGTCGCTCGTATCGAGCCTTCTACAACTGTCGAACCTCATGTTGCGCCCGCGCTGCCGGAGTCTAACCCTGAGCCCAAGCTTAAAAAGTCTATGGCTGAAGTTGCTCCAAGTGGTTTAACCAAAGTGCCTGTGTTCAAAGCCGAGCCAATGAAGCCCATGGCTGTGAGCAGTGCCAGCAGCGAGATTTTGAAGGAAGCTCTCGGTGAAATTTATCTGCCAGGTACTTTTGTAAGTTTGACGTTGCCACGTACAAGCAGTGGACTTGAACACGAGGATGCGTCTTCAAAAAAAAACCTTTCTGAGCCTGTAAGCGTTACTCATCCTGTAGATCCTGAGCCGGTTTCAGCTTCGAGTGGGACATGGAATCAGGCCACTTTGGCGCCTGTTCAACATGCGCTTGATGCGCAAAAGATCGAAGCTGAAGAAAAAAAGAAGGCATTGGCAGAGCCGTCTCCGACCCAGGTTAAAGAGGACTTTGCTGAGAATATTCCTCCTCGTGAGATCGCTGTTGAAGATATCGAGCCGGTTGATATGTTCACAGGGTTGTTGCCGAACCGTGGCAAGTTTTATAACGATGATGTTTCCAATGCGCTTCAGTCAGTAGCGGAGGCCCCAGATGATAGCGCACGGGCACGTGATGCGCGTTTGCGGTTGGCCGGTGTTTACATGGCGTGGCAGCGTCCGGAAGAGGCGCTTGCCGTATTAAATGGTCTACCTGAACGTGGAGATGGTTTGCCTGCGACGCCACAAGCACGTTTGTTGATGGCATTGGCCCAACTTGCCAAGGGTGATATTCCGCGTGCAGCTGCGTTAGATCAAGGTGGTGAATTATCTCCGCATGCGCGTTTATGGCGTGCAGTTGCGGCATCTCGCGCTGGGGATTATGCGACCGCGTTGAAACTGTGGCCGCAGGAGCGGGGGATCTTGCCACGTTATCCGGCGTATTTGCGGAGCCTCGCCCAGCTTGCGCAAGCGAATGCTTTGGTGATGGTGGGTGATCGCGCTGTTGCACAGAAGGTGGTTGATCAGCTTGTTGATGGGTATGCTGATCCGTCTCAGGTTCCGGTTGGTTTGGTTCGATTGCAAGGTATTGTGCGTTTAGGTACGCCAGATGAAGCCAAGGGACTGGAATACTTGGCGGCGGCAGCTGAAAGTATGCAGGATCCTGCTGAGGCCTATCGGGCTAAGTTCGAGTTCGTGCGGGCATTGTATCAACGTCGTGATCTGGTTGAGGCTCAAGT
>QFOU01000091.1 GCA_003241595.1 Pseudomonas fluorescens | reverse complement strand
GCGTTAGGCCTCAACAAAGCAAGTAGGGATCTATGCGAATTAACTACGTGCTAATCGATCTTGAGAACGTCCAGCCAGCATCGCTTGCAGGCTTGGATACAGAGTTTTTTAAAGTTCTGATCTTCGTCGGAGCCAATCAAACCAAGATCCCTTTTGAACTGGCCTCAGTCGCGCAAAAGCTTGGTGAACGTGCGGCCTACGTCAAGATTTCGGGCAACGGCAGCAATGCCCTGGACTTTCACATTTCCTACTACATCGGCAGGTTGGCTCAACAAGACCCAACTGCCTATTTCCACATCATCTCCAAAGACACAGGCTTCGATCCACTGGTTCAACATTTGAAGTCTCAGAAAATCGGGGCAACCAGATCCAAAGACATCAACGAAATCCCCCTGCTCAAGGCCGCCAACTCCAAGACCCTTCAGGAAAAGGCAGCCGTGGTCATTGGCAACCTCAAGCAACGAGGTGCATCCAAGCCACGCACGGTGAAAACGTTGTCCAGCACGATCCTGTCGCTATTCCAAAAGCAGCTTCCAGGCGAAGAGCTAACCTTACTGCTTGCAGAGTTGCAAGCATCTGGCGCCATCACTATCACCGAGAACAAGGTGTCGTATGCGTTACCTGAAACTGCGGCTTGAATTCAAATAGCAAGTGCAACACCATGAGTGACGCAAGCTTTCAAGCATTGGCCACCAGCCTAACCATTTGGTCAAGCCGACGCCTACAAGCTCCGCTTGTAGGTGCCCTCCGTGCTTCGCACTCCGGCGCGGCTTACCGCGAGCGTTAGGCCTTTCTCATCACAAGCCGCGAATGACGACCACACAGACGAGCCGACTGCCCACTCGCAATTTCTCAAGCCCATTGCGATGGGCGATTCATTGCTGCATCATCCTTGCAGTTTTTATAGCTCCACCGACTATCTACGACATTGCTTCCAGCTCCAAATTCCACGACGTTAAGGGGTTGCATTTCATTGGCGCACTCATCTACCCCCTATACATTGTCTATTGGACTTCGAAAATTTCCAGCTTCCGCTTGAAGTTCTTAACTATTCACCTAGAGTTGGTTCTAGGCCTCTTTGCTGCAGTGCTGCTCGCTTCCGATCGCTCAACGCCCTTGATTATCCTAAGTGCGCCAACCCTTATTGCGATATTCCCGCTAGTTAGTTCAATTTTCTTGTTTTTCACTGAGAACAAAAAACTCGCGATTACCTGCCTCATGAGCAGTGCAGCCTCAATTCCTGTTGGCCTTGCTGCAACATTCTTACTCATTTACAACTCAGCAATGTATGCCTTAAGCGCAATCCCATCATGATTAATGCAAGCAGGCCGGTTCGGCCAGAAAAGTAGCGTGTCTGCAATCAGCCTAACCGTTTGGTCAAGCCGACGCCCACAAGCTCCGCTTGCGGGTGCCCTCCGTGCTTCGCACTGCGGCGCGGCTTACCGCGAGCGTTAGGCGCCTATAAAAGCAGCACCTTGACACTCAACATGTCGTACATACAATGTACGCATGATCAAGTTCGAATGGGATCCGACCAAAGCTGCGTCCAATCTCAAAAAACATCAGGTCTCCTTTGAGGAAGCGAAGTCTGTCTTCTATGACGAGTTCGCTGTCCAGTTCTTCGATGAAGAGCACTCATCCGACGAGGAGCGCTTTCTGATGCTGGGCTTGAGCGCTGGCGCCAAGTTGCTCATCGTGTGTCATTGCGAGCGCGAACATGGGCAAGTCATTCGCATCATCTCTGCTCGCAAGGCAACCAAGCGCGAAAGCGCGTTTTACAAAGGTGGCTAGACATGAAAGCTGAATACGACCTCGCCAAGTTGAAGGCCCGCAAAAACCCATACGCCTCCAAGCTGAAAAAGCCCGTCACCATGCGACTGTCCGAGGACGTCGTTGAGTACTTCAAGGGCATGGCGGAAGAGGCCGGCATTCCGTATCAAAGCCTCATCAACCTGTACTTGCGTGACTGCCTCACTCAGCACCGCAAGCTGCAAATTAAGTGGCCTCAATCCGCCTGAGCCAACACGGTCGCGCAGCGCGCCTCTCATGAAACTCACCCTAAGTGATTGATTCATAAGGTCTGTTTCATGCGGCCGCGATCGGCACGAGCCGCAAACCCAAGGTCTCCGCACGTTT
>QFOU01000022.1 GCA_003241595.1 Pseudomonas fluorescens | reverse complement strand
GATCCTCGAAGAATTCGGCGACGACCTCAAACGCCGCAAGGTGGCTGAAGCACTCAACGCCGAAACGCCCGAGATCCTGCTTAAATCGCAAGACGAAGCCCACCTCGATCTCGGTCCCCTCTTCAGCTTCATGCAAAGCCACTTTGCCGACCAGCCGAAGGTCATCACCGCACAACTCACCACGCTGATCGCCGAAGCCACCGGCGCCTACGGCCAACCCACCGCCATGTACCGCCTCGGCACCTACTTCCCCGCCAGCACCATGGATGAGGCGAAACAAAAGGAATGGCTGGGCGCCGCACTTGGCCAAAGCCTGCTCACCGATACCAAGCTCAGCGGCCTGCAACTGGCCGAGCTGACCGCCCAGCTCCTGCCGCTGCACCCCACACTCAATCCCGCCCCCCTGCTGGAAACCGCACTCAAGCGCACCAACAATCTCGAAGAACACCGCACTCTCTGGCACAACGCCACCCCGCAGGTGCGGGAGGTGCTGCGCGCCATCCGTCCCCAATTCGTCATGCTCATGCAGGGTATCGATGCTTTGGCCGACAAACGCCTCAACACCGCGGCTCAATCCCTCTCCGGCATTACCGATCCGGTCTGGTTCGAAGAGGCCAAACCGTTCATCGAACAATTCAACGACCGCCTGATCGACCTCGCCGGCGTCTACGTACCGGTCAGTCCCGCACCAGCCCTGAAAACGGCGGCCATCATCCTGGCGCCGGAAGGTCTCAACAGTAGCATCAGCGGCAACAACCGCCTCAATACGGTTTCCATCACCTTCATCAGCCGGGTCGGCGGCGGCACCGAGTCCGAACCCACCGCCATGCGCACCAACGCCGCCGCCGTTCACCGCTTCGACCTCTCCGTGGTCTACGACTTCGACGCCCTCACCCTCCCCGTCACCAGCAAAGCCATTTCAGAAGCCCCCGGCGGCGGCACCTTCGCCACCACCTACGGCAGCATTCGCGGCCTGCGCCTGCAACAGGACGATTCCCCGCTGCTGTCCGTAGCCCAGGCCGATGGCACCTCCACGCCCTTTATCCGCACGCTGATCGACCCCGCCCAACCGCTGCGTCCGGATGGTATCTACGCCCTGCAAAGCCGCGTCGGCACCACAAGCTCCTCAACACTCAACATCCTGCCCCCCGGCAGCGTGCTGACTCTCGCCACCGAAAGCAGCCTGCAACCCACGCCCATGGGCGCCGACACCTCGGAAAAAGAGATCTACCCGCTCAGCGGCAGCCTGCGCCACCCGGCCAGCGCACAGCCCATCAGCATCAGCGGCTATTTCGAACCAAAGACCCTCACCAGCACCTTCCAGTTCAACTACCCGCTCCCCCTCAGCGCCCAACCGGCCCGTGCCGCCGTCCGCTGCCAAACGCTGGCTGGCCCCATCATCTGCGGCGCCCATAACCTCAACAGCGCTCGCCAGGCTTACGCCGCCCTCACCGCCGGCCTGCAAACCCGCGAGAGCCTGTCCACCACCGCCGCCGCACGCGCCACACTCAACAATGCCAGTGTCGAACACCTGCTCTCCAACGCCGCCCAGCTCACCACAACAACTCCCGAAACCACACCCGCCATTACCACCGGAACCCCCGCATCAAGCGTAGTCTCGGGCCTGCTCCCGCCGCCCAGCATCCTGCTGCCCACCTCCCCCACCACCGCAGTTTCCGCGTCTCCGACCACTGCCATGAAGGTCTCCGACAGCGCCACCACCACAGCGCCATCCCCCACGTCACCCGCCCCGTCTGTCTCCGCCACCCAAACCGCCGAAGAGGAGGAAGAAGAAGAAGACCTCCACCCCGAAGCCCCCAACCGGCCCAAACTGGTCACGTCCACCGAACCCGCCCCCGGGGCCTTCATCAACAATAGCGGCGCGCGCAATACCTCCACGACCCTGGTCCAACCGGATGTCGAACCCGGCGTCTTCATCAATAACAGTGGCAGCCGTACCTCCCCCACCGCGCCATAAGAGGGCATTATGAGCGATACCCCAAAAGATACCTTCACCACGCTCGGCGGCCGCCTCATCCTCACCAACACCACCCCGCGCCCCACCGAAGATCCTCTCTGGCTCACCGCCTTCATTCCGCCACTCCCTGCGGGCAGCCGCGTGCTGGATGCCGGCACCGGCTCCGGCATCGCCGCCCTCTCACTTCTCCGTCGTCAACCGCACATCTATGCCGAAGCCGCCGATATCGACCCCACCCTCACCGCCCTCGCCCAAGCCAACGCCCATCTCAACGATCTCCCTCTGATCGTCCACACGGCGGATATCCTCACCACCGCCCCGCTCGGCCACTACGATGCCATTCTCAGCAACCCGCCGTTCCATGCCGAAGACCGCGGCCACACCACACCGGATGCCGCCAAACAGCAGGCCCATACCCTCCCCGCCGGAGACCTCCCGCGCTGGCTCACCGCGTTAACACACATGCTTACCCCCACCGGCAGCCTCCATCTCATCCTCCATAGCGCCTGCCAGGCCGAATTAACCACTTTCGCCCACACCCACGGCATGATGCTCCACCTCACCCCCCTGCAATCCTCCGAGAGTCGCCCGCCCAAACGCCTCCTCGCCCTGCTGGAACGCGCCGACACTCCCACCATCCACCACCATCCAGCCATTCCCACCTACGATCCCGCACTCCGCCAAACCCACCTTACTTAAAAGGGCTCCTCAGAGCCCTTTTTACATAAACGAGACCGGATCCACATCCACTGTCACCCGCACGCCTCTCGGAACAGCTACGCCCTCAATCCACGCCTTCACCAACCCCTGAAGAAGCTGCCCCGCAGGCCCCTTCACTAACAGCCGGTAACGATACCGGTCGCGGATCTTCGCCACCGGTGCCGGCGCAGGCCCCAACAGCCGCGCAGGCGCGTCGTTCGGATACCCCGCCGCCAGCGCCTTGGCCCCCTCGGCCACAGCCTCTTCCTCCAACCCATCCACAATTACCGCGATCATCCGCCCGAATGGCGGATCCCCCCACGTCTGCCGCGCCCCCAGCTCCAACGCATAGAATCCGTCACGGTCATGGTTCACCAACGCCTTGAACAACGGCTGACTCGGATCATGGCTCTGCACGAACACCTTGCCCGCCGCACTGCCGCGCCCCGCACGTCCCGCCACCTGCGTCAACAATTGGAACGTCCGCTCCGCCGCGCGCACATCGCCATGCGCAAGCCCCATGTCCGCATCAATGACCCCCACACAGGTGAGGTGGGGGAAGTGGTGGCCCTTGGTCACCATCTGCGTCCCCACAATAATATCCACTTCGCGGTTCTCCACACTTTCCACCAGCGCCGCCAACTGGCCCGCCGTACTCACCGCATCACTGTCCGCCACCGCCACGCGGGCATTGGGGAACAACGCCTGCACCTCGCCCACCACCCGCCGTGTGCCCGGCCCGTAGGCCCGCAAATCCTTATCACCACACGCCGCACATTCGTCGGGGAACGGCTCGGCAAAGCCACAATGGTGGCACTGCAACCGGTCACCGTGCACCACCAGCGTCGCATCACAGCGGGAGCAATCGCGCCGCGTGCCACACGCATGGCAGATCATCACCGGCGCATTGCCGCGGCGGTTCAAAAACATCAACGCCTGCTCGCCCTTGGCCAACGTCGCTTCCACCGCTTTCGCAAGGGTCGGAGACACATACGTCTGCTTCGGCATCTTCTCGGTGCGCAGGTCCACCAGCTGGATCGGCGCCATCGTTCCGCCATGCCGCCCACTCAACGGCAAACGCTTATACTTGCCATCCCGCACCCGCTGCCAGCTTTCCAAACTCGGCGTGGCACTGGCCATCAAAATCGGTGCCTGCCACATCCGCGCCAACTGCACCGCCAAGTCACGGGCATGATACCGGAACGCCTCTTCCTGCTTGTAACTCGGCTCATGCTCCTCATCCACCACCAGCAGGCTCAGGTTCTGGAAGGGCAGGAACAACGCACTCCGCGCGCCCACCACCACCGCGGGCTTACCCCGCGCCAGCGTCCACCACGTCGTACGCCGTGCCCCTTCGGCAAGGCCGGAGTGCCAGACCAGCGGCTTGGCTCCAAACCGCTCCTCAAAGCGCTTCAACCACTGCGGTGTCAGCGCAATCTCCGGCACCAGCACCAACGCCTGTCCACCGCGCGCCAGCACCTCATCAATCACATGGAAATACACTTCGGTCTTGCCGCTCCCGGTCACGCCATCCAGCAAAAACGGCTGGAAACTCCCCAGCGCATTCACGGTCGCCTCGGCCGCCGCCTGCTGCCCCGGATTCAACGCCACGCGCACCCCCACCTTGGCGGGCGGCAAGGGCGACTGCATCTCCAGCGCCGTGGTCGCCTTGCCTTTTTTGGTCTTCAGCACCTTCGGCGGCGCCTTCTCCTTCGGCGGCAACGGCGTCAGCGCACGCGGCAATGCCACCCGCAAACCTTCCCCCGGCGCACTCAACGTATAACGCGCCGCCCATCGGTAGAACTCCAGCGTGCGGCCATCCACCGCCGGCACCTCTTTCAGCGCCATGCACGGCTTCAGATTCTTAAACGGAGACGAGGTCAACACCTCGGCCACCAGGCCATGCACACGCTTGGTTCCCACCGGAATCTCCACCCAGTCGCCCACCGCCAACTTGTCCACGCAGGTGTAGTCCAGCAAAGATGGCAGCGCCAGCGGCACCAGCACGCGCACCACACACCCTTCACCAAATAAACTCGCAACCATTGCCCGCACCCTAAACCAGACGTACCATCAAAGCAAATGACAGGTAGTCATCATCACCTTAAAGCCGTCGGCACAATTCGCTCATCACGCGCGAAAATGGAATTTGGCAAGAACCGCACCGCAGCGTACTTAAAGGTACGTGAGGAGCGGAAGCGAAGACAAAGTCCATTTGCAGTCGTGAGGAGTAGAATTTGACACGGGCTTTAACGCAGTAAGCCCCCTGAGGGGGCGTCATGCGGCAAGAGGGAAACCGTGCCCCGCAATGTCAGGGCCGGCCAGTGGGGTGGTCTGTAATCAGACTCCAGCCTCACGTAGAACGTATGCAACCAACCACAACATGAACTAACTATTGCCTGACATGACCGCCACCGCCGCCAAAACCACCACTTCCAAGCCCACCAAAACTAAGGCGGCTGCTAAGCCTGCACCTAAGTCCACGCCCAAAACTACAGTCAAACCCGCCGCCGTGCTCGCCTACCTCAAGGCCAATCCCCAGTTCTTCGAAAAACATAAGGAAGAACTGGCCGAAACCGCCGCCACTCCCAAAAAAGGCCGCATGGGCGGTAGCGTGCTCTCGCTCCACGCCGCCAAGGCAGAGCGCGTCACGCGCGAAGCCGACAACCTCAAGGTCCGCCACCAGCAACTCATCAGTACCGCCCGCGGCAATGCCGAAGTCGCCGAAAGCATCTTTTCCGCCGTGCTCGGCCTTATCGGCTGCCGCAACCTCACCGACCTCCGCAAATACCTGCAAGGGGGCCTCGCCGAACAACTCGACCTCGACGCCATCCGCCTCTTCAAACTGGGCGAAACCGAAACCGCCACCACCCTCACGGTGGAGCAGATCGTCGACCTTTGCCCGCAACCGCTGGTCTTGGGCCCAATGAACGCCGCCAAACACCGCATCCTCTTCGGCCCCAAAACCAACGGCCTCAAGTCCGTCTGCCTGATGGCGCTGGCCAACGATAACGGCGATGTCTACGGCCTTTTGGCCCTCGGCAGCGCCGATGCCACCCGCTTCCACGCCGGACAAGCCACCACGCTGGCCGATTTCCTCCGCCGCGCCACCACCGAAGTGCTGGCCCACGCCGCCTAATGTCACAAAATGCCCCCCCGTCCACTTTCACCAACCCCTTGATGGACGGCTACCTCACGTGGCTGGAAGACGTGAAGCGCAGCAGCCCGCACACCGTCATGGCCTACCGCCGCGACCTCACCTCGCTGTTCACCTTCTTCGAGAAACACACCGGCGGCCCCCTCACCGAAAACAGCTTCGCCGCACTCACCAGTTCCGATGTGCAGGCTTACTTGGCCAATCGCCTCACCCCGCACGGCCGCCTCAACCGCGCCACCACCAACGCCAAAACGTCGCTCAACCGCCAACTCTCGGCGCTGCGCGGTTTCGCCCGCTGGCTGCACCAGCACTACGGCGTCACCAATGCCGAGATCACCCGCCTCCACGGCCTCAAAACCCCCGCCCCCATTCCCAAAGCCCTCAACCATGAGCAAGCGTGGCAATTGCTGGAATCCCTCGCACCGCCCCCGGCCGGCCATACCGCGACACCCGAAGCCCGCCGCAATTTCGCCCTCTTCATCACCCTCTACGGTCTCGGCCTGCGCATCTCCGAGGCCCTCAGACTCACCCGTGCCGATATTGCCGGCGATACCCTCCTCGTGACGGGTAAAGGTAACAAACAGCGCCAACTGCCACTGCCGCTCCCCGTCAAATCCGCCCTCAACCAGTGGCTCAAAGCGTCGAATGACCTCATGCCCACCAGCCCGCTCTTCCCCAACCCCATGGGCAAACCCCTCTCAGCCCGCTTCGCCCAAAAGATCCTGCAAGACCTCCGCGAAGCCAGCAACCTCCCCGCGCACCTCACCCCCCACGCCCTGCGCCACAGCTTCGCCACCCACCTGCTGGAAGGCGGGGCCGACCTCCGCACCGTGCAGGAACTCCTCGGCCACTCGCAACTCGCCACCACCCAGCGTTACCTCGCCGCCGATGTCCAACGCCTCCTCAGCGTCCACGGCCAATCCCACCCCCTCGCCAAATAACTCCCCTCTACTAGCCCAAAGTCCGGCGCGCAGCGACGTTGCCCCCGCGCAGGAGGCTACAAACGGTTCCTGTTTGCGGCAAGGACGACGACGCGTACAAATAAGTACGCGAGGAGGAGGCGACGTAAACAGGGGCCGTTTTAGTCCCTGCTCCATTAGTTTCATAAGCTACCAACTCTCTAAAAAATCGGTTATACCAATGACGTGAGCCGCCCCCATACTTACTTCCACATGCACTTCCCCCGCCGCCCGCGCCTGGGCTGGAAGGGACGACTTATCGTGCTCACCGGCTTTCTCACCAGCATCTACGCTCTCGGTTTCGCCGCTTTCGTCATTACACTGCCTGCGCCCTTCACCACCCTGCCGGATGGTCTGGAAGGCCTCGCCACCTTCACCGGCGGTTCAGGCCGCGTCGAAGCCGCACTGAAAGAAGCCCAACGCGGCTTCCCCGGCCCCATCCTCATCAGTGGCAGCCATAAAAAGACCACGCTGCCGGATATGCTGGCCCGCACCTCCGCCAACCTCACGCCCGACCAGCAGGTCCACATCGTCTACGACGCCGCGCAAACCACCCGTGAGAACATCACCAGCCTACGCGCATGGTCAGGCTACTACGGCATCCATAACATTGGTGTCATCACCAGCACCTACCATATCCCGCGCGTGCGCCTGCTGGCCCTGATGCACGTGACCGACCTCAACCTCACCTACCTGCCGGTGCAACCGGCCGACCCGGGCCTGCGTCCGCTCTTCCGTGAGTACAACAAACTTCTCGCAGCGCCCCTCCTCCGCTAACCCCCGTCCCGATCGCGCGGAAACCCACTTTTGAATACATAAAAAGGCCCCCTGCGGAGCCTTCATAAGTAAACGCACACCCACTTTATCATTCTGCGTACAATATACACAGTTCCATGAAACTTATTTTGGCTCGCCAACCTTCAAAAATCGGCGGAATTCCGCGAATATTTTAGCATACACTTTTTTACGGAAGGGAATCACATGTTCATGCAGCCATTCCGAATCTTTCCACTCCAAAGCTTCAAATTCACGGTCGATCGCACGGGCAATATCCGGCACCCCCTCACCGGTGTAACGGAAGGCGAACCACTTCTGGGTCTGTCCGGCAAAACGGCGCCCCCGCACCCACTCACGCGGTAACCAGTAGTCGATCCACGAGCGACGCTCCGAGAGCAATTCCACTTCCTCCGGCAACAGGCCGGTCTCTTCGGTCAGCTCGCGATAGGCTGCCGCTAACGGACGCTCACGTCCCTCGATACCACCCTGCGGCAACTGCCAGGCTTTGTCGCCATTGGCATGAGACCGCAGTCCCGCCAACACCAAACCTTCATCATTGACGATGACCAGACCCACGTTTCGACGCAAACGCCCCCGCGCCGGATTGACCGCCCGCGCGCCACCCGTCCCGTCCGCCGCAACGGTCTGCGGTGCCGCCTGTCCCTCGGCGGCCGGACGCCCTGCCCCACCGCGGCGCTTGCCACGGTTCCCACCACGCCGGCGTGGCGGGCGGGATGCGGGTTTGGTTACGTTCTCGGTCATGGCACTCTTCTATATGGTCATTATCATAAACGGGTTAACGGTCTTTCACCAGCATGGTCACAGGCACCAGCACCACACCGCTGCTCACCACCTGCGGCAGCATGTCGCGCAGCACATCCAGCGTGACGGGTAGCGGGTGACCGATCGCAATGGCCGAACCCCGCTTGCGCGCCAGCAGCACCGCCTTGTTCAATTCAGCCTTCACGGCCTGCGCCGTAGGCACATGGTCCAAGAACACGTCACGGGTCAGCACCGGCAGGGTCAACCCCCCCGCCGCCGTTGCGGTAGCAGTAGGCGCGGCGGTTTTACTATCCACAAACATCATGCCTTCGCGCTGGGCGACGGTCAGTACCGCACGCATACCCTCTTCCCAACCGGTAAAGCGGCTGCCCATATGATTGTTCAACCCCACGGCGACAGAACTCAAACGCGCAAGGTTACGCGTCAGCAAGGTATCGATCTGGTCCGGCGCCATCCCGACACGCAAGGTATCCGGACCGGGATCCAGAATCAGGTTGCCATGCGGTAAAGCTTCCATCGGCATGTGCACCATAATCTCATGCCCCTTGACACGCGCCTCTTCGGCCAGACCGATCCCCGGACGGCTCCACGGGAAGAACGACAGCGTCACACCGGCCGGCATCTCATCCACGGCCCGACGGCTCGCTTCCATCTGTCCGCCCATGTCATCCAGAATGATCGCCAGCATGGGCGCACCGGGTGTCACCGGTACCGTCACGGCATTCGCCTTCCACACCGGCTGGTCGGGCGCGGCCTGCACATCAAGGGGAGATACATTCGACTTCGGCGGCAAGGGCGGCACAGCCGGAGCCTTCGGCGCCGGAGGGGTTTCCGTCGGCAACATCTCGGCCAGCGGCATGTCCAGCGGCACACCACCGGTCACAGTAGGTCCGCTGACTTCCCCCGCAGGCAGGGTGGAAGACGCCCCCTCAGTGGGTGCAGCACCTTCCGCCACCGGTACGGGCGCACCTTCCAGCAAGGCGGCGAGTTGTGCATCCGCTTCAGGGCTGGAAGGTGGCATTTCACCGCGCGTGGCCGGTTTTACAACCTGCATATAACCTTCACGGGCGCCACTGCGCTCGGGGCCCATCGCGCGCAAACGCGTGCCCATCAGTACCGCCAGCGCAAAACACGCCACGGCACCCACGATCATAACAGCCAATATAAGCCAGATACGGCCCGGAATGGGCCGTTTCGGGGTCTCCACCATAGTCTTCGGTCCCTTAGCGTGTCGCTGGGGTCTGGCCTGCGGCAGGCGTCACTTTGGCAGCTGCACCCTGCGGCCACACAATCAAGGCACGCAGTACGCTCACGGCACGGTCAAGCTGGGCGTCCGGCTTTTTGTCCAGACCGGCCAGCGTGTCACTCGGACTCTTTTCCGGTACAGGGGCGTAAATGCTCTGCGGCAGGTCGGCACGCGGTGCGGTCTGGCTCACGCCTTCGGCGGCCTTACCGGCACTCAGGTGGCCCAGCAAACTGGCTTCCGAGGGCATATCGTCATCTTCCACGCTCGACATCCGCTCCTGTTCCTTGGTCTTCAACGGCTTCTGTACAATGTCCGGCACAATCCCGTGGGCCTGAATGCTCTTGCCACTTGGGGTGTAGTACAACGCAGTGGTCAGGCGCATACCAGTGTTACCGGGCAGGTCAAAAATGGTCTGTACGCTCCCCTTACCAAAGCTCTTGGTGCCCAGTACCACGGCACGACGGTTATCCTGCAAGGCCCCGGCCACGATCTCGGCCGCACTGGCGCTCCCGCCGTTGATCAGCACCACGATGGGCTTGCCATTCAGCAGGTCACCACTGCGGGCGGGGTAACGGGCATCCTGACCCTTGATACGGCCACGGGTGCTCACGATCTCACCTTCGTTCAGGAAGTCGTCGCTCACCGCAATGGCCTGTGTCAGCAAACCGCCGGGGTTGTTGCGCAGGTCCAAAATCAAACCGCTCAACGGCGCCTTGTTGGCCGCTTCCATGGCCTTGATGTGGTCGCGCAGGCTGTTGTCAGCATAATCGTTGAAGCTGGTGATACGCAGGTAGCCAATGCCATCGGTCAGCAGCTTGCTCTTCACCGGCTTCACCTTGATCTCGGCACGGGTCAGGGTCACGGGGAAGGTGCGCTTCTCGCTTTCACGCAAAATCACCAGCTTCACCTTGCTACCCGGAACACCACGCATGTTGTCCACGGCATCCTTGAGGGACATGCCCTGCACGTCCTTGTTGTCAATGCGGATGATGTAGTCGTTGGTCTCCAAACCGGCCACAGCCGCAGGCGTGTCCTCAATCGGGCTGACCACCTTCACCAGACCGTTGTCCATGGTCACTTCAATACCCAGGCCACCGAACTTACCCTGCGTCTGTTGCTTCAGGTCGTTCATTTCGTCTTTTTTGAGGTAGCCACTGTGGGGGTCAAGGCTGGTCAACATGCCGTTGATGGCGTTCTCAATCACGCCGGTCTCGGTCACCTGCTCTACATAGCTGGTACGAATCTTCTCCAGCACGTGGGCAAACACGTCCAGTTTCTCATAAACCTCAGGGTCTACGCTGCGACCTTGAGCAAAGCTAGAGCCACTTACGGCCATGAATCCGGCGACACCCGCCAGCATCAGCATCTTCATACGCATGAAAAATTCGCCAATCTTGTTGTTTACCTTCAATGCCGGTCAGAGTACCCGTAAAGTCCGGCCCCCGCAACGGCCTCGGCCCACTTTCAAGCACCTTTCTCGCACAGACGGCTAAAGAGGATTCACAACCCGTCCGCGCCGGCGCACTTCCCAGTAGATACGGCCTTCCTCGCCGGCGGTTCCCAACTGCTGCCCCGGCGCGACATCCTCACCAGCATTCACGTTGAGCATATCCATACCGCCCAGCAGAACATCCTCTCCCCGCACGGTCTTCACAATGACCAACCCACCAAAATGCTTGAACGGCCCCGCATATAGCACGCGCGCCGCCTGTGTCGCATGTACCGGAGCCCCCGCCACCGCACGCAGCACCACACCACCCCGACCAGCCCCGAACGCCTTTTCCACACGCCCCGCCACCGGCAAACCACCCGCCACTTCATTCGACCCTCCCACCGGCAGACGCACCGTATCCTTGGCCAACGCCTGCGGATTCGCCAACGCATCTTCCAGATCACTGCTCAATTGCCCCGCCTGTATCCCGGCGCGCCGCAATACCGCCTGCTCAGCCGCATGCAACTGCCCGCGGGCATCGCTGTAGGCCACCTGAACATCCCGTACTGCCTGTAACTGGGCATTGGCCTCGCCGTACAAACGGCTCAGCGCCTTGGCTTCGGTCTGGGCCTGAACAAGCGCTTGCGCCTGCTGCTGCCCCATCACACGGATCAACTCGGCCTGCATCGGCGTATCCATCATCACGCTGCGCGCCAGCCAGAATCCCTGCGGATACTGTCCCACGCGTACCAGCGCCCGCACACTCTGCTGAAGCTGGGCATCCGCCGCCTTATTCCGCCCTTTGGCTTGCTCAATTCGCGCCTGTACCTGCTCAAGCTTGGCTTCCGCATCTTTAAGCTGAACTTCCAGATCCATCACGACATTGCCCGCGGCCATCGCCGCCGTAGGCATCATCAACACCGCAAGAAGACCGATCCCAGATTTCACGCTCGCACGGTAATGCAGAAACACCAGCAAATCCAGCCCGTGCCGCACGCGATGCCACAGGTTGTGACATCCACAACGCAACCCCCTCCCTTTATCGCCCACAAGGCGAGGACAGTCGGTTGCAGCTTTTGCCGGTTGCCATAAGATAAGGACACATGCGGAACGTAAACACATCATTCCCATTATTCCCCACACCTAACGAAAGGATCGTGTCATAGCTGCGTCAACAGCCGCGTCGCGCATGCGCCGCACTCCAGAGGCTCCCGCAAAAGGGCGCAAGACAACCTCTGCACCGAAGGCGCCTCCCGCCCCACCTGCCGAATCCGTGACCGAAACGGAACGTATCCGTACCGTGCTCGAGGATGCGAAAGGTCAGAACATCATATGCATCCCGCTGGCCGGACAAGCCAGTTTCGCCGACTATCTCATCATCGCAAGTGGCACCAGCACCCGCCACGTTGCCGCCATGGGCCGCCGCCTGCAAGAGGACTTGGGCAAACTGGTCCTGCACACCGAGGGGCTCAACGATGCCGAATGGGTCTGCCTCGACATGGGCAATATCGTCATCCACCTCTTCGTGCCGGAAAAACGTGTACTTTATAATCTTGAAAAACTGTGGAGTTTCGCGTTTACTGAAAGCTCTACGGAGGCTGACGGCACATAATGCAATTGATTATTCTCACCACGGGGCGTTGTCGGGACGCCCATTTACGTGCGCTCGAAAGCCAATACCTCACACGCCTGCCGGACAATATGTGGCGCGTCACCATCCGCGAACTGCCGGACGGCGCCACACCGGAAGAAGAAGCCGGTGCCCAGCTGGTGGCGCTGGCCGGCGTGCCCATGCCGGGCGTACGCATTTTGTTGGATGAACGCGGCGAGAACGTCAGCAGCCGCCAACTCAGCGAGAAATTCAAACACTGGCAGAACGATGGCATCAAGGCCGTCTGCCTGCTCATCGGCGGCGCCAACGGCGTCAGCAAAACGGTGGCCCAACGGGTCGACTGGGTCTGGAGCCTCAGCAATCTTACACTGCCCCACCAGATGGTACGCCTGTTCATTGCCGAACAACTCTACCGCGTCCACACCCTCCTTTCAGGCCACCCCTACCATCGCGACTAAAAACCCGCCCGCAGGCGGTGTTTTATTACCCCTATCGCCCCACCAACCACTCGCCTAAACGCGAATAATGCACCAAATGCCGCGCCCAGAACTCACGCACCTCATCCAGCGTGCATTCACCGGCCACTTTATCAAACCCATCTAGAATCATCAGCCGGTCCATGGTCGTCCTCCCCTGCCCAACCTTTTGAGCCACAATGGCTTTCTGCTCCGAACCGAACACCACCGGCGCATGCCCCGGTTCACAATAGGCCAACGCCTCCCGAATCGTGACACGCCGGTCATCCTTGCCCGTCATCAACCGGATGACATCCTCCGCCGCCAAAGTCTGGTTCATATATTTGACAAACGGGCCGGGAAAACCGTTCAACGCCTCAAAATAATAACCCGCATCGGTCACCATCACCGGCCCACCTACCCAAGCACACGCCAACTCCGCCGCCGCACTCGCAACCTCACCCACATCCATGGATTGAATCTCCGGCAACTCAAACGTCGCCCGCACCAAATCCACTCCATACGGCTGCAACAACCGGTTGGCACTCTGCCATTTTTCATCATTGCCGGTTACAAACGTAATCATAGCATCACTCTAAACGAACCCAACAAACAAATACACTCCCATGCCGAAGGCATCCCTCTTGGCGCGCGTCAGGGGCGCAGCCCCTCGCTCACCAAGCGCCAACCGTTCGCCCCCCCCGAACGGAAGCCCCCGCGCGCGAGACTACAAACGGTCATCCGGGTGGTTTTTGGCGTGCCGCCGAATACAGAAGAGTATTTCAGGTGCGCCAAAAATCATTCGGGGGCCGTTTTAGCCCGCGCCTCACCAGCAGGTAGACAATACGTGGCGTTAAGCCACACGTTGTCTACCTGCCAATGCTAACGAAAGAGTACCTTCATCCAAGTAATCCACCGCCGCCCCCACCGGCATCCCCTTCGCCAACGTCGTCACCGCCACACCCATCGGCGCCATCCGGTCGATGATGATCTGACTGGTGGTCTGCCCGTCCACACTCGCCCCCAGTGCAAGGATGACTTCCTGCACCTGCTCGTCCCGCACACGGCGGGTCAACTGCGGAATGCGCACATCCTCCGGCCCCACCCCATTCAACGCCGACACCACACCGCCCAGCACATGATACCGGCCCGCAAACACGCCACTGCGCTCCAACGCCCACACATCGGCAATACCCTCGACCACGCACAGCGTACCGGTATTGCGCACCGGTTCACTGCAGATCTCACAGAGCGGAGCTTCCCCCGCCACAAATGCCAAATTGCCGCAGCAACTGCAAATCCCAAGGTTTTGCGCCACTTCAGCAAGATTACGCTGCAATTCGGCCAACGCACTCGGCTGCTGGAGCAAACTCAATGCTACCCGCTGGGCACTGCGCGGCCCCAGCCCGGGCAACTTGCCCAACTGCCGTAACAAACGCTCCAACGGAACCGGAATCAATGCCAAGTTTAAAAACTCTCTCTACGAAGACGGACTGAGGTTTGGCTGCGGGATGAGAAAATGCGTTTCTCCGCAGTCCGCAAGTCGCGCAGTGTACAAATCAGTACATAAGCGGCTTGTGGACAAGGAAAGCATATTTTATCGCCCGCAGACGAAGCTTAAAGGCCGGGGATGTTTAAACCACCTGTGACGGCGGACATTTTTGTTTTAGCGAGTTCATTCGCCTTGGCCAACGCATCGTTGCACGCCACCTTCACCAGATCTTCCAGCATACCTAGATCATCGGTATCGACAGCTTCGGCCTTGATGCTCACACGCACGATCTCATGGGTACCGTTCATCACTACGGTCACAGCGCCACTGGCCGCGGTGCCGCTGATTTCGGTCTTGGCCAGCTCGGCTTGCACAGCCTGCAAACCCTTTTGCATTTCCTGCGCTTTTTTCAACATGCCAAACATATTGCTCATGAGGTTCTCTCCTTGGTTAACTTGTTATGAAATTGTAAATTTAATGGTAGGTCTCATCGGGATCGGCAACAAATTCTACCTCGGTCCCGGGGAAACTTTCCAGAATATCCGCCACCATCGGATCGTTGATGACATCGGCCCGACGGGTAGCTTCTGCAGCCGCACTGGCTTTGGCTAGGTTCAACCCCTCGCCCTCAGCGGCCTGCACCTCGCGGATATCCCACGCCACACCGGTCACCTGTCGCAACGTGGTGCGCAATTCCGCAAGCAATACAGCGCCGGTCTTCAAGCCCCGGTCCACCGCCAGCTCCAGCGTGGTGTCTTCAAAACTCACACAGCGCACCTGACGCTCCAGATCCGCAGTCAACGCCGGATTTTCCGGACGCAACATCTTCACCAGCCCCGGCCAGTCCTTGGCCATGTCCGACGCATGAGCGGCCTGAATCTGCTTCTCCGCCTGCACCATCCCCGCATCCACAACCGGCAGGTTACGGCTCGCCTCGGCGGCATGACTCGCCACATGCATCGCATTCACTCCCGCCGAAGCCTGCGGCTGCACCGCTTGCGCCACCAGCACCTGCGCATCACCCAGCAATTTCTCCATCGCGGGCAAGGGGGTCAGATAGGCCATGCGTACGCAGGCCATGGCCAACGCTTCGTACGGACGCTCCGCCATCTTCAACTCCTGCATCGCCTGCACCAGCAGTTGGTATAAACGGCCCAAATTCGGCATCGGCATCTTGTCCGCCAGCGGCACCGCACGGGTACGCTCAAGCTCAGTCAACGTGCCACTGCGCACATCCGGCACCAGCTTGATGCGGGTGGCCAGGTGCACGGCTTCCATAACCCCCTGTACGGCACCCATGGCATCACTGCCCGCCGCGTACAGATCATCCACGATCGCCAGCGCGCCCTGCACATTCCCACCCACCAGCGCATCCAGCAGATCATACACACGGGCACGGTCGGCCACGCCCAGCATGCTCTCTACGGTGGAAAGGGTCACCCGCGGCTTCGCATCCCCCTCGGCCACACTCAGCGCAATGGCCTGATCCAGCAAACTCAAACCGTCACGCGCACTCCCATCCGCCGCCCGCGCAATCTGCTGCACGGCCGGACTTTCAAAATCCACACCTTCTTTGTCCAGAATCTGCTCGAAATACGGCCCCAGTACATTGCTCGGGATGCGCTTCAGGTCAAAACGCTGACAGCGGCTCAATACAGTGAGCGGGATCTTCTGCACATCGGTGGTCGCAAAAATGAACTTCACCTGCGCCGGCGGCTCTTCCAGCGTCTTCAGCAACGCATTGAACGCCGTGGTGCTCAGCATGTGCACTTCGTCGATGATATAAACTTTGTAACGCCCCGCCACCGGTGCGTAGTTCACACCCTCAAACAACTTCTGCACATCTTCCACACTGCGGTTACTCGCGGCGTCATATTCAAATACGTCCACATGACGACCGGTGCGGATGGCCTCCACCTGCGGATCATCCACATCCCACGTCACACTCGGACCATTCTCGCAGTTCAGAGCCATCGCCAGCAAACGGGCGGTACTGGTCTTCCCGGTCCCTCTAATCCCCGTCAGCACATACGCGTGGTGGATCTTATTCATGGCAATCGCATTGGTCAGCGTGCGCACCAGCGCGTCCTGACCGATCAGTTCGGCAAACGTCCGGCTGCGGTATTTCCGCGCCAGTACAACGTAATCTTGAGTGGTAGTCGTCAAAGTCATCCCCGTCCTTACCCGCCTTTGTAACCCATGCCGCCGTCACCTGCCACCCCCACCGCTCCCTCCGGCAGCAAAAAACCAAAAAACACCTACAAAACAAAAAATGGCCCCACCCGTACATCCGCATACCACTGCTCCGTTTCCGGCCTGATGGAGTTTTGCGGCGCCACGTCGGAGCCATCGCCTTCGTGCCCCAACCCAGCCCCCGCGTCAACCCCCTCGCAAACCTTACAAAGCTCTGGTAGTGTACGGTCATGTCGAGTCCTCACCGTCGGCGCCGCAAGCCGCGCCACAGTAAAAACCCGACAGGAGCCGCCGCCAGCACCAATGCTGCTGCCCCCGCCGCTCCTGTCACCGAAAAGGGCTCCCGCCCTGCCGCCCATGGCAAACGCCCGGGCCGCGGTGCGCGTGGACGTCCCCCTTCGGCCAATAAATCCCGCTGGTTCTACGATGTCCGGCAATACGCCCTGCTCACCGATGCCGACGGCAACCTGCTGATCCTGCAATTGCCCAAGGAATACGATGCCGGCGCCGCCAACGCCTGGACCCTCCCTGGTGGGAAATTAGAGCCCACCGACGAACCGGGCGAAGGCCTGCTGCGCGAGATCACGGAAGAAACCGGCCTGCCCGCCACCTTGGTGGGCCCGTGCGGTGTCGCCCGCTGGACGTCCCGCAACAGCAAAAAGCTCGGTATCTTCTATAAGGCCACCGTGCCCGGCACCAAACCGGCGCTGAAACTCAGTAAGGAACACCAACGCGCCGTCTGGGTCAGCATCGCGGAAGTCGCCGACTTCCCCTTCCACCGCACCGAAATGCTGGACGTCATCAAAAAACTCAACAGTTAAAAGCTACCCCCCATTCTCACCACGAAGTGCGGGGGTGGGTTTTGAAGGGCGGGGATCACCCCGCCCTTCGTACTATCAAGCAATCCCAGAGACAGGCATGTTTGCTAAGTAAACGCGAGGCGCCAGCCTCCAGCGTTTACGGCAAAATGCCGTGCACTACGAAGACCCAACGCGCAGCGTTGGAATGCTTCCTCACACATAACAAAAAACAGGGGCCGTTTTTGGCCCCTGCCTTCATCTCACAACTAACTAAGCCGCATCCAGATTCTCGAGGTAGCGATTCACATCCAGCGCCGCCATACAGCCCATACCAGCAGCAGTGACCGCTTGACGATACACGCTGTCTGCCACATCACCCGCCACAAAGATCCCCGGCACGGGCTGACCCATCTGGGTCGGCAACACGGTGCCCACCATCGGCTTGATGTAACCGGTTTCATCCAGATCCAACTGACCGGCAAACAAACCGGTGTTGGGCTGGTGACCAATGGCCACGAACACACCATGCACCGGCAACTCGCTGATGCTGCCATCCACGGTGTTCTTCAACTTCAAGCCGGTCACACCACCGGTAATGGGGTGCGGGTCACCCACGATCTCCTCCACAGCCTGATTCCACATCACGGAAATCTTCGGGTGGTTCAACACACGGTTCTGCATCACTTTTTCCCCACGGAAACTGTCACGACGGTGAATGACGGTCACATGCTTGGCAATATTGGCCAGATACAGGGCTTCCTCCAACGCCGAGTTACCACCGCCCACCACCGCCACATCACGGTTGCGGTAGAAGGCACCGTCGCAGGTGGCGCAGGCGGAAACACCTTTACCATTGTAGGTCTTCTCACCCTCAAGGCCCAACCACTTGGCACTGGCACCGGTGGCGATGATGATGGCATCGGCGGTATATTCGGTACCGTTCATGCCGGTCAGGGTTTTGGTGGCTAAGTCCGCCTTCACAATGTGGTCGGCCACAATCTCGGCACCGCAGTGCTTGGCCTGGGCTTCCATCTGCTCCATCAGCCACGGGCCCTGAATCGCCTCGGCAAATCCGGGGAAGTTCTCCACGTCGGTGGTAATGGTCAATTGCCCGCCGGGCTGGTTACCCCGAATCAATGTAGTTTTAATACCGGCACGGGCCGCATAAATGGCGGCGGTGCAACCGGCAGCGCCGGAACCCAGAATAAGAAGCGAATGTTGTGTCATGCCCCGTTTGTAACGCGGCCACTCCGTACGGTCAAATAGACCGCCTCTATCCTATCCATTGTTCCTGCCTATATATCCCCCAACCGTTCGTTAAAGGGTTCCCAAACCCCGCCCCATTGGGTAGGTTGCGGCCATCATTAACAACCAACAGGAGATACGGACATGATGATGGTCGGCGACCAATTCCCCGTAACCAGCCTGCCCGCCGTAATGGCCGATGGCAGCATCAACAGCAACTACGAGTTCCTGAACACCGACGGTTACACCGTGGTCTTCTTCTACCCGGCCGACTTCACCTTCGTCTGCCCCACCGAACTCGTCGCCTTCGACAAGGCCATGGGTGAATTCGAAGCCCGCGGCTGCAAGGTCGTCGGCGCCAGCGTCGACAGCGTTCACAGCCACGCCGCATGGCGCCGCACCCCGCTGAACGACGGCGGTATCGGCGAACTCAACTACCCGCTGCTGTCCGACAGCCTGCGCGAGCTCTCCGACGATCTCGGCATCCTCAATAACGAAGGTCTCACCTACCGCGCCAGCTACCTGCTCGACAAGTCCGGCACCATCCGCCACTTCGTCGTCAACGATCTGCCGCTGGGCCGCTCGGTGAACGAAATGCTGCGCATGGTCGATGCCCTCGCCTTCTATGAAGAAAACGGCAACGTCTGCCCG
>QFOU01000021.1 GCA_003241595.1 Pseudomonas fluorescens | reverse complement strand
CGCTCGGCCCGCTCACCAATCTGGCGCTGGCCTTCCAGGCAACCGTTGCCGATATCGCCGCATCCACGGTGACCGCCGAGGCCTTCCCGACCGGGCTGATCGTGGGCGACCAGGTGCGCCTGGACCATCCGTTCGCCAGCAATCTGGTCATCACCGACAACGGCTCGGGCATTCCGGAAGAGGAATTGCCGCTCGCCATCTCGCGCCACGCCACCAGCAAGATCGCCACCACCGAAGATCTCTTCAACATCAACACCTTCGGCTTCCGTGGCGAGGCGCTGCCATCCATCGCTTCCGTCAGCCGCATGACCCTCACCAGCCGCCCCGCCGATCAGGAAGAAGCGTGGTGCATTACGTCGGAGGGTGAGATCCGCCCGGCCGCCCACCCCGTCGGCACGCGGATTGAAGTCGCCGATCTCTTCTATGCCACCCCCGCCCGCCGCAAATTCCTCAAGTCCACCCGCGCCGAATCGCTGGCCATCGAAGCCGTCCTCAAAAATCTCATTCTCGCCCACCCGCACGTGCAACTCACGGTGATCGATGACGGTGCCGAAACGTGGCACGTCCCCGCCGCCCAAGGCGATTTCTTCCAGGCCCACGCCATGCGCCTGGCCCCTGTCATGGGCGAAGATTTCGCCAAAACCGCCCTGCCGCTGGAAGCCGCCAAACCGGCTTTGGGCATGGAACTCCACGGCTTCCTCAGCCCGCCCACGCTGCACTCCGGCTCCGCCACCAAGCAATACCTGTTCGTCAATGGCCGCCCCATCAAAGACCGCTCCCTGCAAGCCGCCATCAAAAATGCCTATGGCGATAAACTGCCCGCAGGCCGCCACCCGCTCTCCGTGATGTTCATCACCCTGCCGTCGGATGCCGTGGACGTGAACGTCCACCCCGCCAAATCCGAAGTCCGCTTCCACCAACCGTCCGAGGTCTACGGCCTCGTCTTCGCTGCCGTCCACCGTGCCCTCAGTTCCACCCTCGCACCTTCGGCCACATTTACCTCCACCGAAGAGACCTTCGCCTACGCCCCCAATCCCATCACGGCCCCATCCTTCCAAGCGGCCTACCAGCCAAGCTTCACCAGCGCACCCATGCCCGCTCAGGAGAGCTACAACACCGGCTTCCAACTCCCCCCGCAAAAACTGATGAAGGGCGCCGAGCCGGACGACATTGCCCCCATCCTCCCGCAGCAAACGCCGGAATCCCACCCCCTCGGCGCCGCTCTCGGTCAGGTTGCCAATACCTATATCGTGGCGGAGAACGCCGAAGGCGCACTGGTGGTGGTCGATCAACATGCCGCGCACGAACGTCTGGTCTACGAGCGCCTCAAAGGCCAGTTCACCGAAGGCCGCATTGCCGCCCAACCGCTGCTCCTGCCCACCATCGTTGCCTGCACCCCCGCCGAGGCGTCGCTGGTACTCGCCCACGCCGAAGAACTGCAAAAGTTTGGCTTAGAGGTGGAGAGCTATTCCCCCACTGCCATTGCTGTCACCGCCATTCCGCAATTGCTGGGTGAATCCAACCCGACACCTTTAGTGCGCGATCTTATTACCGACCTCCAAGGCCTCACCCCCCGCACCACCCTCAACAGCCGCTTAGAGCACGTGCTGGCCACCATCGCCTGTCATCACAGCATTCGCGCCCACCGCAGGCTGAGCATTGCGGAGCAGAACGCCCTCCTGCGCCAAATGGAATCCACCCCCGCCTCACTCACCTGCAACCATGGCCGCCCCACCGTCGTCAGTCTCTCACTGGTCGAACTCGAAAAACTCTTCGCCCGCCGTTAAATATTAAATACTCACTGCGGAGACGGATGGGGTTGTAGGGGCTTGCCCCTGCCACAGCGAAGCTGTCATCCTGGAACGTGGTTGGGTCGATTCTGGAACAGAATCGGGGCACCCAATCCGTGTCCGGAACAAGAGTTCTCACTGCACGGCTTTTCTGAAGAACTCAATCGCCCAAATCTGCGCAAGTGAGCAACGATCGCGCAAGCCAAACCTCAATCTTATCAAATACCCTTGCTCAACCCTCGCCAAACCTCACCCGAAAACCCCAACCAAATCAATGCCCGCCACTCACCCGTGCAAGTGTCTTTTTACTTGACATTTCAAGATATTATGTATATAATTCATCCAACAAATTCTTAAAAAGAGCCGCTTTTCCATGATTCTCCGCGACTTCTACGACCGCTCCCGCGGCCTTAATCTCACCGATACCCACACCTGCGGCACCACTTGCGCTTACGAATCCGAAACCTTCCATGGCTTCTTTGTCGATATCCAACCTCCGGTGTACATCCTCAAAACCGGTCAGGGTCCATTGCTGGGTCTGGTCAATACCACGGTCACCCTCAGCAGCGGGGTTCATCTGGAACTGACCGAAGACGACTTCGGCCGCTGGCTCATTGCCACCCAAGGGGAATTCGAACTCGCCCGCACCTCCGCCCCCTACGCCGAAGATTCCGACAACGATTTCTTCATATGGCTGATGGAAAACTACCAGACCGAAGACTTCCGCGAGACCTACACCCTCAACGTTGTAATGGGTTAATTGCGGCCTGCCTGCAAAAGTATCACTCTCCTGTTCGCCGCCATGCTGCATTGCACGGCAGCCGCTTGACGGCGTTCTTCAACAGGCATAATTCAGATCCCGTACTGCGTATCAATTGGCAAATATCCTACCGGAGGACGTCATCATGAATACGAATACGAACCACATTGCATCTTCTACGACGGCACAAGATAAGAAGCCCCAGGTTACCACCCAGGCCGAAATCGACGCCATGAAGCAGGTTGGCAGCCGGAACCAGAGCGTTACCGGCCTCGACTCCAAGTCGCACGACCTCGCCCACGGCTAGTTCTCTCCTTGAGGGGGGAGGATAAGTTTACGAATAAGAAAGGCGCCGTCTCCGGCGCCTTTTTCTTATGCCTTTAAGGCGATCCACACACGGCTGGCGCCGTAATCACGGAATTTAACATCCTCAAATCCATCCCAGATGATCTCGTCATCCGTACCGGTTTCCACGCACCACCAACTACCGGATTTACCAAATTCACCAGCACGCTTCACCACCGCCTGCGCTAAACTCTTGCCATACGGCGGGTCCAGCAACACCACATCCGCAAGGGCAGGGGGCTTCCACAGCCGCACATCAGCACTCACGGCCTTGCAACCGCTGGCACCCATGCTCTTGATATTCTCAGCTGCCACCCGTTCATCCACATCCACGCAAATCACGCTTTTGGCACCACGGCTCAAGGCTTCCAAACCCCAAGCCCCACTGCCACAGAACAGATCGAGCACCACCGCACCCTCCCATTCCACGCGCGCGCCCAACAAATTAAACACCGCCTGCTTCACCCGATTCTTGCTTGGCCGCACCCCATCACTCTTGGGCAAAACAACTTTCCGGCCCTTTAAACTGCCTGCGATAATGTGATCATAAAAAACATTATTCGCCATCGTTACCCAGCTCCTTCAACAACGCCTTAACCTCACCCGCACTCACTTCTTGCAGCGCATGTTTCGGCATCTCTTCCAATCTAAACGGGCCATATTGTACCCGAAGCAATCTGTTCACCTCGCAGTTGAAGAAATTGAAAATACGACGGATTTCGCGGTTCTTGCCCTCGGTCAGTACGACACTGTACCACCGGTTGCGCTTGCTTTCACCCACATCAAAAAGCTCAACTTCGGCACCGCGATACCACACGCCATCAATGGTCACACCCTTCCGGAATTGCGCCAACTGAATCTCGCTCAACTCACCAAACACCCGCACATGATATTCGCGCCGCAACGCGGTCTTGGGCGACATCAGTGTCTGTGCCAACCCGCCATCCGTCGTCAACAACAGCAGGCCTTCACTGTTCAAGTCCAAACGCCCCACCGGCATTAAGCGCGGCAATGTATCGGCATTGGGCATTTCAGCCAAAGCATCATAAAGTGTCTTGCGCCCCTCATGGTCGCGCGCGGTAATGATGACGCCGACCGGCTTATGATACTTAAAAATCCGCGGCAACGGACTACTCTCAATCCCCACCACCTTGCCATCCACAGCCACAACACTGCTGTCTTCCACCTGGGTGGTCACGGTGGCCACTACGCCATCCACGGTCACACTGCCTGCCTGTACCAGGCGCTCGGCCTCACGCCGACTGCCCACACCCGCCCGTTGAAGGAACACATTCAATCTCATACAGCCCTTGTGGGGCCACGGCGTTGAAAAAGCAACCCCTTAAGAAGAAACCGCCTATCGGGCGGCTTCAACAAGTCCAACAAATAAAGCGTGATCCGCCTCACTCAGCCCAAACTCCGGGTGCCATTGCACCCCCAACGCAAACCGCTTGCCCGGCACCTCAATCGCTTCGATCACCCCATCCGGGGCCCGCCCACTCACGACCAAGCCATCACCCAAACTCCGCACAGCCTCATGGTGATGACTGTTCACCTCAAAACTCTCAGTCTTCACCAAACGGTGCAGCAAAGTGCCAGCCACCACATTGACACTGTGTGTAGGTTCGGTCGGATCCACACCACGGTGGTTCCCCGCGCCCGGCAAGCTTTCCTTTACGCGCCAGTACAACAAGCCACCGGTTGCCGCCGCTAGCTCCTGATGCCCCGCGCAAATTGCCAAAAACGGTTTGTCCAATAAGAGAAGATCCCGAATCAACTGCTCGTTCACCACGCTGCGGGGGTGCTCATCCACAATTCCATGGCTATCGCCGTACCAACGGCTGGGGCTGGGGTAATCACCGCCGGGCACAACTACACCATCTACATGCGCCATGTACTGGTTACCCGCCGCTTCCAACAACGGCAAACCAACCGGCAGGCCTCCAGCGTCCCATACGGCCTGAAAATAACTGTCGCGAATGGCATAATGCGGGCGCGGGCTATAGCTACCCTTAACTTGCCAATCCATAAGAATGCCGATGGTGGGACGTGCCCCGGTTGTAGTGTTCATCAAATCATCCTATATCATCTCCACCATGTCCCACAATCCATCCACCCTCGCTCCCAATGCAATTATGCAGCTTGCCTTGGCATCCGCTAAGCAAGCGGTAAGTGTGGGAGAGGTGCCGATAGCTGCGGTGCTGATGGACGCCACCGGCCAAATCCTCGCCACCGCCCATAACCATGTGGAAACCACCCAAAACCCGCTGGCCCATGCCGAGATCCTCGCTCTGACCGAAGGCCTGAAATCCCGCCGCTATTTCGAAGACTGCACCCTCGCCGTCACCCTCGAACCCTGCGCCATGTGCATGGCCGCCCTGTGTCACGCCCGCGTCGGCACCGTCATTTTCGGTGCCTACGATCCCAAATCCGGCGGCACCACTAACGGTGCCCGTGTGCCCCAGCATATGCATTTTAAGCCCGAGATTCTCGGCGGCATCGAGGAAGAATCCTGTCGTACCCTTCTGCAAGACTTCTTCAAAACCCTTCGCTAACCAAGTAAAAAGGGCCTGAGAAAATTTCTCAGGCCCAGAAGGGGCGCGGCGGATTAATGACGCGGCATAAAACCGTCAAATTCCAACCCGGGGATGGACACCAACTGTTCGGCAATCACCTTCTTGTGCTGAAGATGGCGCCGGAGCAGAGGCGCCGAAGGATTATTTTGCACGAACTCGTCCATACGAAGGCCGACAATTTCAGAAGCATGCTTCACATGTTCAAAAACAGTCACGGCATCAACAGGATCAGGCTGGGTTTTTTTGAAAAACACACGACCACGTATGTGCTCGGATTCCACACCAAACACATCATGGGCCGCACCAAAACTTGCGCGCAGAGCAGGGGTTGCATCGAGTGAAAACATCGAAGTCATCCTTTGAAGATGAGAGAGGGGAAAGAATACGCAATACAAAAGTGAGGGATTAATCCACACCTAAACTACGTCACCTTCCCTGTCAAACCTCTTGCAGTATCAGCTAAAAATCCCTATCACCCCCTTATGCAACCTCATCACACGTCTTGGACACCCGCCGAACTTACAGCATGGGCCAAAGCCATCCATGCCGGAGAAGTCTGCGCCGCCCCCGCCGAAGGCGTCTACGGGTATGTGGCCGATCCTTTCAACCCCACGGCCTTGCAAAACCTGCTGGAACTCAAACAACGCGACCCCGCCAAAGGCTTCATCTTGTTAGTGCAATCACCCGCCGAACTTAGCCGCCTATGCCCCCCGCTTACCCCGCGTGAGGAAGCCTCTTTAGAAGTCTGCTGGCAGTCCTTTCAACCGCCCATCACCCTCATTCTTCCGGCGCTTCCCAGCCTGCCGGAACTCCTGACCCAACCCGCCACACCCACCACTCATTATGCCGCTCGCACTATTGCTGTGCGTTGTCCGCATCCACACTATATGCAAGCCTATCTTAAGGCCGCGGGCCAGCCGTTAGTCAGCACCAGTCTCAATATTTCCGGTGAACCTGCTGCTATCCATGATTCGCAAATCCCCGATTCGGTTTTGGCACTCACTTTACCAAATACTCTGTCCGGAGTGCCTTCGCGTATTTTCAATCCCCACACCAACCAGTGGCTACGGTAGTTGGTTTAGGCTCAACACATAGCGTTTCGCTATCGCTTGATGAGAACAGGATTCGCTGATAAATAAAAGATCTCGATCCACTCTTATCGTTTGTTTTGCGTATGCGAGGTTCTATCGCCATGTCAAAAAGAAGCAGTGCCGCACGTTCGGTACGTACAATCTTACATCGTAAGCATGTGTCTCTGACCAAGGCTGAGGATGCAATTCAGAAAATCGACTTATCCGAGAAATATCGTGCGGCAATTGCAGTCTATGACCAGACGAATATTTGGCCAACCGAGTCCGATCCTGTCCATGGCAAAGCCATGCGGGTAGTGAATAATCAGATGCGCCGCAAGAATAACGGTTTATTGGTCACGTACTACGATGGCTTTACTGCGGATATCTACGGATTATTTCTTCGGCGTCGCTACCAACTCCCTGTGAGGGGGACGCGTCATGGCTATCGCAGCAGATACATACAAGACGCGATTGATATGCTTGTTGCGGGCCAGCGTCTAAGTGTTGGTCTGTCGAATCGACTGCGAGAGCTGTATGTCGACAAGAAAATTCCTGCCGACGACATTGTAAGGCTTACTGAACTGAAATTCTGTTTTTAACAGATGACGAGAAAACTAAAAAACAGGCCCTCGAGGCCTGTTTTTTGCATGAAAGCTTAGTCAATAGGTTTATATTCTACCGATTCAACCTCATAAACGCGTTTGCCACCAGGGGCTTGAACCGTTACTTCATCACCGGTGCTTTTACCCAGCAAGGCCCGGCCGATCGGGCTGGTCGTAGAGATACGGCTTTTTTCGAGGTCAGCTTCATCGGGACCCACCAATGCATAGGTTACGTTCTTGTCGGTATCAATGTCCACCAACTGAACGGTGGCACCTAACATAATCTTATTGCCTTTCAACTTGGTCGGATCAATCGCTTCGGCGCGACTAAGCTTGCTTTCAAGTTCAGCAATCCGGCCTTCAATAAAGCCCTGTTTTTCCTTGGCGGCATGATATTCAGCGTTTTCCTTCAAGTCACCATGGCCGCGGGCCTCTTCAATGGCGGCAATCACGGCGGGGCGCTGTACGCTTACAAGGTCGCGCAATTCAGCGGTCAGGCGGTCAAAGCCATAAATAGTCATTGGTACGCGTTCCATGGGCGTCCCTTTCTCTCGTTTCTTCTCAGAGGTCGCTTATCTGTCGGCCCTGCCAGACAAATAAAAACAGCCACAAGTGAATGTCTTGGGGCTTTCCTAACTATAACCATACTTGCCCGTTTCGTTCAACCCCCTTAAGGTAGGCCTCAAGGGAACCGCAGGAAAGCACGCTAGGGGACGCATGAAATACCCGCCGCAAGTCGTCGACCAGATTAAAGCCCGCCTCAATATCGTGGATGAGGTGCGTAAAGTCGTGCCTAACATGAAGAAAAAAGGCCGTGCCTGGTGGGGGTGCTGTCCTTTCCATAATGAGAAGTCGGGCAGCTTCCATGTTCGTGAGGATCAAAACAGTTATTATTGCTTTGGTTGTGGTGCGGGCGGTGATGTTATTACCTTTGTTCAGGAAACTCAGGGCGGTACGTTTGCCGAAGTTGTGCAACGCCTCGCCCGTCAGGCTGGCGTTAAACTTCCAGAAACCAGCCCTTCCGACCCCGCTGCTGCCCAGAAGCGCAACGATGGTTATAAAGCCCTAGAGCGCGCCTCCATTTTTTATCAACGCAGTCTCAACGATGACGCCAAAGCCTATATCCAGCGGCGCGCCCTCACTCCGGCTACAGTGGAAGAGTTCGGCCTCGGGTATTCACCCGATAGCTGGGATGCCACCAAAAGTGCACTTTTGAACGAAGGCTTCTCGCCCGAAGTCCTCAAATCCACCGGCCTCACCACACAGTCAGAAAAATCTGCCGAAAAAGGCCGCGATTACGACCGCTTCCGTGGGCGCCTCATGTTCCCTATTCATGATTCTCAAGGCCGCGTTGTTGGTTTTGGCGGACGCGTCATGGGTAAAGGGGAGCCTAAATATCTCAATTCGCCGGAAACGCCGTTCTTTAACAAATCGTTCCTGCTTTATAACCTTCACCGCGCCAAGCCCCACCTTAAAACCACCGGCCAACTCGTGCTGGTGGAAGGCTATATGGATGTCATGGCCCTCTACCAAGCCGGTTTCAAAACAGCAGTCGCTCCGCTCGGTACAGCAGTAACAGCCGAACAGATTACGCTCCTCTGGCAACAAAATCCGCACCCAATTGTCTGTCTTGATGGCGATGCTGCAGGTCGCACTGCCGCTCTCCGCATGGCCAACCGTGCGCTGTCGGTACTGGAACCCGGCCGCACCCTCAGCTTTGTCTTCCTACCGCAAGGGGAAGATCCGGATACACTGATCCAAAAAGATGGCATCGCCACGTTCCGCAATCTCCTCACGCAAACCACGCCGCTGGAAGCGCTTCTCTGGCAGCAGCTTTCCGCTGCCACCGACCTCACCACTGCAGATGGTCGGGCCACGGTCGAAGCCGAGCTGACCCAGCTCCTTGCACAAATTACCAATCAAACGGTGCGCCGTGCCTATAGCCAAACACTGAAGGATAAGCTTTATCAAGCCACGCGGGGTGGTCGCAGCGCTTCCTCAAGTGGTAAGAATAAGAATGTACAGGCATCTGTTACCCAAGCCCCGCGCGATTACAAGCCGGCGATTCAAGGCGATGCCGCAACTCGTACATTACTGGCACTTGTGTGCCGTTGGCCAAACATCTTACGTCAGGTGGATGAGGTGCTAGGCCAGCTATCATTCCCGCCCGGCCCGTTGGTCGAACTGTCGCAAGCCATCGTCCGCGCCTACGTCATTCTCAAGCAGGCACCGGATGATTTGGCTCAAGACCTCGCGAATGGCCCTCACAGCAGTATTGTGAACGATCTTCTCACCAGCACAGGCGTTCTGACCTTACCGCAGGACACCAATGCGGTGGTCTTGTTTCGCGAACAATACGACCTCTGGCAATCTGAAACGGTAACGCGTGCAAAGTATACAGAAATGTTGAAAAAAGCGGATTGGTTATCCCCAGAGTCGTGGAGTAAATTCAAAGAGTTAAAAGAAACTTCTACCAAAGTTCCTCCACGGTCTTGACACCTGCTCTTCACAGCCCCATCTAGCAGGAACAGTTACCGCATTTACCTTGTTAACATCAAGTTACAACAAGGCAACAAATGGTTACGGTAAAAAATTGAAGCATATCGCCTAAAACCCGCCCTAACAGGCCGTTTTTTGCGGGAATGCATGAGAGATATTGGAAAGGAACTCGGGCATGACACAACCAGTAGGCACGCGCAACTCCAGCACTGAAGAGCTGATCGAAGACGACGCCATCTTGGCCGTCGATATCGACGACTCTCCTGTGCAGGAAGCCGCCGACGATGTTGTTATCTCCGATGAGGATGATGATGATCAAATGCAGGTCGCGGTAGCCGTAGGTGCTCCGATGTCCTCCAAAAGCTCGGATGAGTCCGAGGGGGACACCATGGCCTCCCACCCGGGCTTCTTTGGTAACAATGCGCGTATGGCGGGCGTTCAGCCAGCTAATGCTGTTGCCGATGATTACGGCCGTACCGATGATCCCGTCCGCATGTACCTGCGTGAAATGGGGAGCGTCGAACTGTTGACCCGCGAAGGTGAAGTCGAACTCGCCAAACGTATTGAAGCCGGTAAGATCAAGCTGAACGATGGTCTGTTCAGCAGCGTATGGTGCTATGGTAAAGTGCTGGAATGGTTCGGTCAGGTTCAATCCGGCCAACGTTTCCTGCGCGATGTTGTAGACCTTGCCGCCGCTTTAGGACCATCCCAGGCCGAATTGGCAGAAGCTGAAGAAGCGATGAACGCCAAGGAAGGCGAAGAAGTGAACGAGTCCGCACCATCGGCGATCTCGGTAGCTGCATTCGGTGGCGAAAAGGAAGAAAAGTCCGAAGAATCTGAGGACGAAAACGCCGAAGAGGGGGCCGAAGGCGCGGAAGGCGAAGGCGACGACGAATCCGAGATCATGTCGCTGGCCGCTATGGAAGCTCAGCTTATGCCGAAGCTGGTCGAACTGTTTGCTCAACTGGAGCCGATGGCCGTCGAACTTGCCAAGCTGGATGTCAAACGCCTCGCCAAGGGTGTCGCCGATCCCAAGCTCACCAAGAAGCACGCCGAATTGCTGGAGCAAATGAAGCCCTTGATGCGTGAAATTCCGCTCACCAACAACCGTGTTGATGAGCTGATGCAGACCCTCTTTGAAGTATCCCGCACCCTTACCAAACACGAAGGTGAAATCATGCGCCTGGTCGTCGATAAAGCCGGCGTCAACCGCATGGACTACCTCGACACATGGCTGGGCCACGAGTCGGATGAAGACCTGCTGGAAAAGCTGGCCAAGAAAACCAAAAAGGGTATCAAGGCAACTGCCGAGAAACTCAAGGAGATCGAACCCCAGTTCAAGAAGATGCAACTGGCCCTGAACGATCACACCAAGCCCTACGGTCTCACTGTGGCCGAGTTCAAGCAGGTCGTCGGCACCACCCGCAAGGGCGAGCGCGAAGCGTCTGTGGCAAAGAAGGAAATGGTGGAAGCCAACCTCCGTCTGGTTATCAGCATTGCCAAAAAGTACGTCAACCGTGGTCTGCAATTCCTCGATCTTATTCAGGAAGGTAACATTGGTCTGATGAAGGCGGTGGATAAGTTCGAATACCGTCGCGGCTATAAGTTCAGCACCTATGCCACATGGTGGATTCGTCAGGCCATCACCCGCAGCATTGCCGACCAGGCCCGTACCATCCGTATTCCGGTGCACATGATCGAAACGATTAACAAAATGAACCGTACCCAACGCCAGATGATGAACGAGCTGGGCCGCGAACCGACTCCCGAAGAGCTCTCCAAAAAGCTCAACATGCCGGTCGATAAGGTGCGTAAAGTGCAGAAGATCGCCAAAGAGCCGATCTCGCTGGAAACCCCTGTGGGCGACGAAGAAGACAGCACGCTGGGCGATTTCATCGAGGATCACAACGCCGTGATGCCGCTGGATGCCGCCGTGCAAACCAATCTGCGCGATGGTGTGACCAAGATTCTGGCCAGCCTTACCCCACGTGAAGAGCGTGTTCTTCGTATGCGCTTCGGTATCGGTATGTCCACCGACCATACGCTGGAAGAGGTCGGCCAGCAGTTCAACGTCACCCGTGAACGTATCCGTCAGATTGAAGCCAAGGCCCTTAAAAAGCTGCGCCACCCATCCCGTGCGCGTGGTATTAAGTCCTACGCCGAAAACTAGGATCATCCATACAGAAAAGGGGCTCACCAGAGCCCCTTTGTTGTTTCAGGTTTCCCTTCAGACAAACCGTTTCTGCCACCAATCCACCAGTTGCTTGGCATAGTACTGTTCGTGGTGCACCACCCATATCATGCCCAGAATGACGATGACGCTCGCCACCACCACAATCAGCGGATTCAGGTACCGCAGCGCGACAAAAAGCAGAACACACAGAAAGGCCAGTGCCATCAGACCCATCACACGACGCACCATCAGAACGGCCAAATCGTAGGGGGAAAGATTTCGGGCATGAGATTCGCAAAATCCGAACATAACGTTCTCCTTGTGCAGAGTGCAGAATAAGCCGAATAAAGAGACGAACAAGATATTGCCTTCCCCATCTATACGCCCCAAACTACGGAACATCTAGCAAAAAGGACAATTCCTCTTCCATGAAATCCGCCCTCGCTCTCATCGCTCTCGCTGTCATCGTGGTGTCGTGCGGGCCGGTCTATACCACCAACTACAATTTGTTACCCGCTCCCACAAAAGACGGCCAACTCTGCTCGGCAAATGTCAAAATGATGGCTGATACCTGTATCGCCAACTGCCAGCAAATGGCCCGCAATTGCCGTGGCTCAGGCTTCAATGCAGGTGTTGGGTTTGGAGGTGGAAGCTACCGTCAGGGGGGCTGGGGGTATAACCAGTCACTCATGAATGACCGAGACTGTATTTCCACTCAATGTGAGGAATCCTGCATGACTGCCGCGCGTCAAGGGCATCTCAATTGTGGCGGACGAGTGGTCGAAGAGGTTATCTGTACATCGAACTGTCCAGAGTCGGAAACTAAATAGAAAAAGCCCCGATATGGGCTTTTTAAGTTTTGGGCTTGGGCGTTGGCTCGGTGACGAACAGGCCTACGATACGCTTCATGAATGGCAGCACTACCAACAAGGTTGGAAAAGCAACAATCCATCCGGCGGGCCAAGCATCTAGCCACGCCTTAAGGATGCCATCATGCAGTCCCAAATTGCGTAGCGTGGCTACAAACGTCACTATACCACTCATCGCAAAGCTCACCATGAGTGGAAGTATGATGGGGTAATACTGGGCGGGGAGCTTAGCGGGCATTGAACCAAACATCCTTGTCGCCGGTCCATTTTTTATCGGTCCATTCGCCGCTGCCGGTCGGAGTATTCGAAACATGCAACGGGCGCTTCTCCAACTGGCTCAACCACTGCTGCATCCATTGGATTTCGATTTTCTGGGCACGGATGATATCCTGTGCCAAACGCTTAACCTGTGCATCTTTGCCGTAGGTGAGCTGCACTTCAACCATTTCAACAGCGCCTTGGTGGTGTGCGATCATGCCGCGTAAAAAGTCAACATCCGCATCACCGCTGTAAGTGATGTCCATATCCTTGTGCATGCGGTCATTCGCCTGTTTGAGGGCGATCGTACTGGCAGTCTCGGTTTGACTGGATTTATTAGCGGTGTGGCCATGGTGGGTATGGTCGTGTTCGCCAGCAAATACAGCACCAGCATAGATAACCGTGAGGGCAATAAGGGGAAGGGCGAGTGCAAAACGCATAATAGATTCCTTTCTATTAAGAGATTTAGTGGGAGGGCGAAACAACGGTGCTTGCGCTTACAGGTGTCGCATCAACAGAATCAAGCAGCTCCATTTTAGGTACGGCATTGATGATATGCTCGCTTGGGGCGGGTATGCCGTAAACAGCTCCAGGCACAAAACTTGCGGGAACGCTGGAGGAGATGACGACGCTCGCAGGGCTTACGGGAACACTCACCGAAACAAGTACGGCAGGAACACTGGCACTTACCTGAATCGGAACTGTAACAGGAACTACGGCTTCAACAGCTGAAACGATTTTAGCGGAGGGAAGGGGAGGAATTCCTGAAACATCGGCCACCTTGGCAACGGGCATCATAACAGGTGCTGCCGCTCCCTGTGGCCCGTGCTTGGCCAGCCATGCGGTCACAAGGCGGTTCTCGGTATCACGTGCTTTGATCACATCGCCCGCCAGCATGCGTACATCGGCTTCTGAGCTATGCTTCAATAGTACCTTGGCCATTTCAATGGCCTCGGTATTGCGTGCGGTAATGATTCGCAGGAAATCAACATCCACATCACCCGCAAATGCCGGATAACCCGCTTTGCTGCCAGCTGCCATCAATTCTAAAGATGCTCCACTGGCCGAGGCCTTTGCGGCGGCGGCCTGCGTAGCAGCTGCAGCTGCTGTTGCTTCTGCATTACCAGTACTGGATATGGGAGAAGTTGTGGTCGTGCCTTGCGCATAAGCGCCGGTGGCAGCCATGGCAAGCATTAGTACCGTGAACAAACGAATCATTATCCAGACTTTCTTCGTATTTTTAAGGATAGTAAGGCCGTTAACCTAAGGCCAAGGGTGCTACGCTTGGGGCAGAGCGTCAATGACCCACGCCGTGCGCGGACGCCCAACTTGCAGGCAAGCGGCATCAACAATATTGGTAAGGAGGCTTGCAACCGTCATGGGGCCTACACCTCCGGGTACAGGTGTGATCATGCCGGCGATGCCGTCAATTTCGGCACGGGCAACATCTCCCAGTAATTTGCCATCCACACGCGTAATGCCTACATCGATTACGGTGGCTCCCAGTTTAACCCACCCTTCGTTAACGAGGCCAGGCGCCCCCGCAGCCGCCACGACAATATCGCATTCACGCGTGAGTCGGGCGGGAGATGGGGTGTCTTTATCGATTGCCACGACCGTCGCGCCATTATCTTCCAATAAGGCACGCAGAGGCGCGCCCACTACCATGCCTTTGCCAATAACCGCAATTCGCGCACCCTGGGCTTTCAATCCCATATAGGTCATCAAACGCAGGATTCCCAACGGCGTTGCGGGTAGTAAAGCGTGAGCGGCATTGCTTGTACGCAGGGCGGCGCTGGCGGTGCTTAAGCCGTCAATGTCTTTGGAGGGAGGTACCATGTCTAAAATGCGTTGGACGTGCCAGCCCGAGGGGAGGGGAGTTTGCACGATGATGCCGCAAATGCGGTCGTCATTGGCAAGCTGGCGCAAAGTGGCATGTAAGGCGTGTTCACCTTCGTCTTCATGCAAGTGTATGATATCAGCCTGAATACCTGTTTTCGCACAAGCATTTACTTTGTGACGGATATAAGCATTGCTTGCCGGGTTATCGCCAACCTGCACGATACATATCCGGATGGGGACGCCAAAACCCTTAACCACATTGGTGATTTGCACCAATAAAGCATCACGCAAAGGCCCGCCCGGTACAATACGGGTTGTTATCCTCGGTGTCACAGTGGGTTGGTTCATTGCCGCACCCTTGCTTGACGCGCTCGCGCTGTCAAGCCACGCTGGAGGTGTATGAAAGAAATGGAAACCGACGCGCTCATTATTGGTGGAGGTCCACTGGCACTTCTGCTGGCGCTTAAGCTTCACAAAAAAGGCATGAAAGTCTCGCTGGCTGGCGAGTCTGTCCCCGGTAATCCCCCGATCAATCCGGAAATGATGTTGGTAGGAGGAGATGACACTCTTCCTCCGCTGTTCCAGCATTCGCTCGCCCAATGGCGTGGTATTGCCGATGAATTGGGGCTTCCTCCGCTTCTTACGACATCTCCCGCGCTTGATCTGGCAACTTCACAGGGGCGCGTCACCAAGTTGCGCCAAGAAGCGACCTTGGATGCATTGGGCGGAGAACCAGTATCCTTTATTGAGTCTCCTCCGGAAGAGGCCCCTCGCGCTCTGGGCGCTAAAATGTGGGAAGAGGCACCCGTGCTTTTGCCTAACACGGTTCAGATGCTTCAGCTTGCCGTGGCAAACGCCGGTATCGAGCGCCGTTTGATCAATCCGGCAGCTCTGTCCATTGTCGACCTTTCTCACCCGCAGCTTACTTTGCAAACGGGTGAAGTCTTGCAGGCGCGCCATATCATTTTCACCAGCGCACGAGCCTTGCGCCGCGTACTGCCGCCCCTAGGTCTGGCTTTGCCACTCCGTCCCGCGCGCGGACATGTCTTGGTCTTGCAAACACCGCAGCCGCATGGGCTTCCACTGATGCTCCAACGCCTGCATCGTGGCCATATCTTTATTGTGCCCGTGTCGTCTAAACGCGTGGATATCCACTACGACGCCATTAACGATCCCGCGCAGTCCACATTGAACATGCGCACCAGCCAGAGTCTTATCAACGCCCTGTACCAGCATGTCGAATTTATGATTCCGTCTCTAAGCGGGGCCGAGGTTCTCGGTACAACGGTCTCCCGTTTTTGGCTGACGCCCGACTTCCTGCCCGCCCTAGGTCCCTGGCCGGGCCTGCCGGGAGTGTATGTCGGTGTGGGGTGGGGCGGTCGCGGTACAGCCTTGGCGGCAGGTGCTGCCGATATCCTCTCGCAATTGGTGCTGACTGGGGAAACAGGGGTGAATATCCAGTCCATGGCACCCAATCGCTTTGCCAATGGTCTCTGGCAGGTCGTCAAACAGCCGGGAAGCCTGACATGGCAGGAGCCGTCCATTGAGATCGACACGTCTCTTATGTCCATTAAGCCGGAGTACATGGAGAATGTGAATCTGGTGGAAGCACCCAAACCTCAATATGCCACTAAGGTAAACCAGGTGGAAAAAACTGTTGTAGAAAGTGCAGGTCGCCGGGCGGCTCCCACCATGCAAGCAAAATCCAAGCCCAAAGTTACAACAGCGCCAGTAAAGTAGTGTTTTGTTTTTATTGATTTTAACAGACATGCAGACCTATCTGTAGATTCGAAACGTAGGATGATTGTGCGACGCACAAAAAGCGTTGACAGTACGATTTTGGCAGCGCAGACTGCGCACAGTAACAACAACCCTAACTGAAGGTCCGTCGCTATGTTTACCAACGACTTCACCAAACTGTTCGATCCGAATCAGTACACCCAGAACTTCCAAACCAATCTGCAGAAGATGTTTGACTTCTCCGGCGCTATGTCGGCCAGCAAGCAAAACCTCGAGTGCATGAAGCAAGTCAGCTCCATCGTAACCGACACCATCACCAACTGCACCGAAAAGCAGTTCAAGTTTGCTCAAAGCACCATGGAAGACTGCGTAGAAACCATGCGCGAACTGTCCACTGCCAAAGGTATCGAAGACTACGTCTCCAAGCAGACCGAAATCTCCAAGCGTTCCGCTGAGAAGGCTCAAGCCGTAGCTCAAGACATTGCGAACCAATGGCAGAAGACCCAAGCTAAGTGCAGCGATATCATCAGCCAGCAACTGAGCCAAACCATGGAGTGGAGCAAAAATGCGACCACGAACGCGACGAGTGCCGCCACTTCCGCTGCACGTAGCGCAACGAGCACTACTTCTTCCAAGTAAGAAGCGAGTTCGGAAAAGCCGCCCGTCTGGGCGGCTTTTCATTATTTAGCTCTTATTCGAATGTAAAATTGTAGCAACTCACTGATGACATAAAGTATTTGTAGCGATAAGCGCTGACAGGTACAAAGGCGCTACCGTTCCAAGTGGCGTTAAAGTTATTGGTATTGGGGCCGGGGTTGGTTTCCGAGCCCACAGCATAACTGCTCACACCGCTCATATTGTTGAGCTGGCAAACGCGTTCAGCCGTAGCATCATTGTTTTGGCATTTGGCCATACCACCCTTAGGAGCAGGTCCGCAGGAAGGGGTGGAAATCGTTTTAAAAGCTAACCTCGGCGTGGCGCGCATTTGGCCCCGTTATAAATCTGCCCATTACCCGAACATGTCTGCATATTGGTAATCAGGTTCTTGACCGATTGGTCAACATTATTGATCTGTGTCGTCACATTGGGTGGTACACTAATATCCACGCATCCACGTGAGTCGGCACCGGCTTTACCGGGCGCATAAAGTTTGCCGTCTTTTCCGCATACAACCACTTGGTCTACACGGGCGTTTACGCCATCGGCTTTGTCATTGGCAGCTTGCGCAAGGCTGGAAAGCGCTGTCCATGTAACTTGGGTATCAAGCGCGCTGCCTGCCGCACGCTCCTGGGCCGATACCGATGCACTCACAACTATGACTGCAGCAAGTGCTGCGACGACGACGGATTTGATCATGACATTGCCTTATATTGTAGTTTTACCAGAGGGCTTATGTATTCCTAAGGAAAGGCGTCTGACACCATCCCGGGGGTGGCTTGCTTAAATACACAATACGCACTACCAATAGGCATGCAGTTCGCCGTTCAAGAATCCTCATTGCCGCCACTTACTTCGCTTTCCGTTCTCGGTCAGCGCTGGAATATGCCCGATACAGGCTCTGAGATTTATCGTCTCGGCGCGGCACTTGCCCAAGCTACGGGCCTGCCTGGTCCCACTGCTACTATTCTCGCCGCACGTGGCCATGTCGATGCCGTGGCCGCAACGAATTTCTTAAGTCCCAATCTCAAGAATCTCCCCGATCCGGCCACGCTTAAATCTATGCCGGAGGCCGTCGCGCGCCTGACTCACGCGATCCAGAATAAAGAGACGATTGCGATCTTTGGCGACTACGACGTCGACGGCACCTGCGCGACAGCGATTCTGTCCCGTTATCTCAAGCAACTGGACATTACTCCGATTCTGTATATCCCGGATCGCCTGACCGAAGGCTACGGCCCTACCGCACCTGCTATGGATACCCTGAAATCCCAAGGCACCCAGCTTCTTATTACGGTCGATACCGGTACAACCGCTCATGCCGCACTAAACCGTGCCGCCGAACTGGGTATGGATGTGATCGTGACCGACCACCACCAGCCGGAAGCCACTCTTCCGCCCGCTATTGCGATCCTTAACCCCCAACGCACCGACTGCACGTCCGAACTTCAGGCTCTCTGCGGCAGCGGTATCGCCTTCTACCTGCTCATGGCCCTCAACCGCCACCTGCGCGAAACCGGTTTCTTCGCCAACAGGCCGGAACCCAAACTCATCCAACTGCTCGATCTCGTCGCTCTCGCCACGGTGGCCGATGTCATGCAGCTCACGGGGACAAACCGCGTATTGGTGGCTCGCGGTCTGCATCAACTTGCAACGTGGCAGCATCGCGGCCTTGCCGCACTTGCCGGTGTTTCGGGAGTTAAGGATGATATCTCGGCGACGTCATTAGGCTTTAGCCTCGCGCCACGCCTGAATGCGGCCGGACGTATAGACACCGCGCACGCGGCCCTCAAACTCTTGCTGGCCGAAACCGATGCCGAGGCCATGCCACAGGCCGAGTCGCTCAACAATCTGAACCGTCAGCGCCAGGAGATGGAAAAAACGATCCTCGCCCAAGCGCGCCAACAGGCGGAAGAGCAATTTACCGAAGAAACCCTCGCACTTGTGCTGCACCACGAAAGCTGGCACCCCGGTATCGTGGGGATTGTTGCGGCGCGCATTAAAGAGCAGTTCAATCGCCCGACCTTTATTTTGGGTACAGATAGCAATGGCAAACTCAAAGGTTCAGGCCGCTCCATCCACGGCCTCAACCTTGGAGCCGCGGTTCATGCTGCGCATGAGACCTTGCTGTCGGGTGGTGGCCACGCCATGGCTGCTGGTGTGACCTTGGAAGGCCCTAATCTGGCAGCCTTCCGCGCCGAGCTGAACAAAGCGCTCTGGGAACAATTGAATGCGCGTACGCACGATGCCCACTTGCCGTTATCGCATCGCCTCGCTCCTAATCTCACGATTGATGCCACCACAACGCCCGCAGGCCTCACGCATGCTCTCTGTAATGCAATGCAGCAACTGGCGCCGTTTGGCCCAGGTAACCCGGAGCCGGTACTGGCACTTACTCATACTCGCGTCACGTTCGCACGCCCTGTCGGAAGCACACAGGAGCATCTAAAGCTGCGCCTTTCCGATGCAACCGGCCAAACCAATCTGGATGCGATCTGCTTCGGCGCAATGAACAGTCCCCTCGGACCACTTCTGGCGAATTCTGCCGGTCGTACGCTTACTCTTGCCATTACGGCCAAGCCCCGCACGTTCAACGGCAAACCTATGCTGGATATCCACGTTCGCGACGCACACGAGTCGCTGTAATTCAGAGTAGGCAAAACCACCTAAACGGTGGTTACAATTTCCTTGGCCACGCGCACGCAGTTGCGTCCACCCCGTTTGGCTTCATAGAGCGCTGCATCAGCTGCGCGTACAAGGTCATCGGCCTTCACGCCGCTGCTACCGGTGGCCACACCAAGGCTTACGGTCACGCTGTAAGGAGTATGGGCAAAAGCGCGCTCAACGGCGGCGCGTACACGTTCTGCCAGTACGGCTCCGGCATGGGTGTCCACTTCCGGTAAAATGACACCAAACTCTTCGCCACCAAAACGCCCGCAACTATCTGTGCTACGCGCTTGCGCTGCGATCAGCTCGGCAACCTGAGCCAAAACCACGTCTCCATCAGCATGCCCATGGGTATCGTTCAACTGCTTGAAGTGGTCGATATCGATCAGAACCAATGTCACCGGTCGGCCAAAACGGGCCTGACGCGAAAGCTCTTCTTCCATCAGACGTGCAAAGGTCGTCTTATCATACAAACCGGTTAGGCCGTCACGGCTAGCCACGGTGGCAAGGGCCTGAAACTTTTGTTCCTCAATCAACCCTGCGGTCTTGAGCAATCCGCTCACGTTAACCAGATAATCGTGAGCAGCTAATGCTACACCGGGGTCGCGGTTCAAAATACCTTGCAGCTTTTTACGGTGGTCACCAATTTCGCCCCACAGGAGCTTGGCCTGACGGCTTGGAAAGCTCTTGCGCGTCAACGCGTACAGCATGTCGGCAAAAAGCCCTTCGCCACGTTCGCCTTTCAGCTTGTCGACGATCTGCAATTCGCGGGCATTCAAGTCGCGCTCACCGGCCAAAGCCATAACCAGACGGAGATCCAGCGGCGTCTGCCGGGTGAATTCACTGATCAGATCGTTATGCTGCGCCTCGTTCATGGTTTAATCGTATACGCGGAACGCGTCGCTGTCATCCCTCAACAGCGCTAGGGCATTAAATTCTTCATGCCATCCAGATTGGGGGAGAGGGGATGAATGCTGAGGTTCTCCGTCGGTTTCTTCAATGCATAACCTTGCAGGAACTGTGCACCCGCACGCCGGCCGAATTCATCCGCGCTGGCATCGCCAATTTTTTCCAGAATGATTGGCAGATTGTTCTTATTCGCATGCTGACACAGCAGGATGAGTGCTTTCTTGTTGTCATCGCTGTCCATAAAGCGGTTGCAGTCGATCTTCACGTAGTTGAAGCCCATCGACTTGCTCGCATCCAGCATGGCATTGCCACCACCAAAGTAGTCGACCGCAAG
>QFOU01000020.1 GCA_003241595.1 Pseudomonas fluorescens | reverse complement strand
GCGAAGACGAAGACCTTCTCGGCGGGCATGCCGGCAGCTTCTTCGGCATCCACAACATAGTTGTTCAGTTCCTTCGGCCAGTAGCCCAGAACCTTGGAGTGCTGGATGAACTTGTTGATGGTACGGCCCAGGAAGCAAACTTTGCGACCATTTTTGGCGGCAACCTTAGCGATTTCGAACGTACGGCCAAAGTGGCTGGCGAAGGCGGCGAAGAAGACGCGGCCCTTGGCTTCGGTTACCAGTTTGGTGAGGTGTTCGATAACCGGAGCTTCGGAACCGGAGGCGTTCGGGTTGAGCACGTTGGTGCTGTCGCCGAAGGCTACGAGGACGCCTTCCTTACCGATCTCGCCCCAGCGGACTTCATCGGTGACTTGACCGAACGGTGCGGCGTCATCGAATTTATAGTCGCCAGTGTGGACGATGGTACCGTAGTGGGTACGGATGGCGAGACCAAAGGCTTCCGGAACGCTGTGCGACACGGGTACGAACTCGACGCTGAAGTTACCGACCTGATATTGCTCGCGCACGGTGACGGTCTTCAGTTGGCCCTTTTTCGGCTGGATGCCGAGTTCTTGCAGTTTGCCCTGGATAACCATTTGCGACAGCGGGCTGGCGTAGACGGGAGCGCCGGCGAAGTCATCCCACAGGTAGCCGATGGCACCGATATGGTCTTCGTGGGCGTGGGTGATGAAGACAGCTTTGATGGACTTGGCGTGCTCGCGCAGGAAGCGGGTATCGGGAACGATAACATCGGTACCCGGTGCGGTTTCATCCGGGAAGGATACGCCTGCATCGACCACGATAAGGTCGCCATCGCAGTCGTAGACCATCATGTTGGTACCGATGATACCGACGCCGCCCAACGGCAACGCTGCCAAATGCTTTTGTTTGGACATAAGTTTACTACTTTCTAAGTACCCCAAAGGGGGCCGCTGGCCACCCCATTCATCTTACCCATGGGTGGTTTACGCGCGGCAACGCTTACGGTGCATGATATTAGCGGGTGCGGCAGTTACGACCGTTTGTCGAAAATCTCTCCGCTGTGGATGACGTGCACCGTGCCGTCGTCTCCCACCAGTTCCAGGTGTCCGTTTGGTGTGAGGCCACGGACAAGGCCGGTAAGTTCGGTTTTCTCTGTGCTGCTATTTGGACCTTCGGTATTGCGGATCCAGTGGACGGGCTTACCGATGGTGGCACAGCGTTGGACATAGCTATTATGGAGCGTTTGTGTCCAACCTTGTTGGCTATATAGGGCAACAAGCGGTTGCAGGCAAGTGTTGATTGATTCGGCAAGCTTTTCCGGAAGAATTTCGGCATTCAGGAAGGTACCAATAAAGTTCTCCGGCATGTTTTGCGGCGCGCGGATATTGAGACCTATACCGACGGTGCTTGCGCGGGTACCCACGTTCTCGCACAAAATGCCAGCCAGCTTGCGGCCATTCAGAAGGATATCGTTGGGCCATTTGATGCGTAGCTCCCCTTCCCCCACCAACGGCTCCAGAGCCTCGTACAGGCCGAGAGCGATGATGAGGGGGAGATGCGGACCTTGGGCGGGACGGAATATCCAGGTGCACATGAGGCTGTAAGGGGAACCGAAGGTCATCCAAGGGCGGTTGTGGCGGCCCCGGGCCGCGGTTTGTTCATCGGCCAGCACCATCTGCGTTTCGGTATCGCCTTCATTCAGAAGGTGGCGGGCGACATCCATTGTAGAAACGACGCTGGTAAGATGAAGCAGTGGGCGGTGGGTCATGGGCTAAGGTTTATCATATGTAGAGCCTAGTACAAAGGCCGCCCCGGAACAGGGACGGCCTTTGCATCTTCGATACCTTAGAAGATGGCTGTTGCGGCGGCCAGAGTAAGGTTACCCAAGAGTGTGGGGAAGATGCCCAAGATGAGCGTGAGCATGGCGCTGACGAGCATCACCACTTGCAGGCCGGAGGCAACGGCGGGAGTGGGTGTGAGAGTCTCCGGCTGGTCGAAGTACATCACTTTGATGAGCCAGAGGCTGTAGAACAGGGCGATGACCGAGGCCAGTACACCCGCGATGGCGAGCAGGTTGTAACCCGCTGCCACTGCGGCCGTGAAGACGCTCAGCTTGGCCATGAACCCCGCCAGCGGGGGGATACCGGCAAGGCTGAACAGCAGCAGCATAAAGGTAGCAGCCAGCCAGCGGTTACGGATGGCAAGACCTTTGAGGTCGGACACTTTAGTCGCGCCGGAGGCCATGAGAGCTGCAAAGAGACCGAGTGTAGTAATGGCGTAGATAGCGATATAAAGCAGTACACCCGACGAGCCTTGTGCGTTGGCAGCTACGACGCCGACCAACACAAAACCAACGTTCGCGATAGTAGAGAAGGCCAGCAAGCGTTTGAGGCTGGATTGGACGATAGCAAGTGTACCACCGACCAGCATCGACGCGACGGCCAGCCACGCGAGGGTGGGTTGCCATTGCGGCTGGAGTGCGGCGAACGGGCCTTCCAGCAAGCGGACAAGCAGAACAAAGGCCGCAATTTTGGGAAATGCACCCATGATGGCGGTCACCGGTGTGGGGGCGCCTTCGTAGACGTCGGGGGTCCACATATGGAACGGTGCAACGGAGAGTTTGAAGAGGCTGCCCAGCAGTGTGAGGCTCACACCGATGAGGAGCACGGGTGTAATGGTATCTCCATTGAGAGCCGTAAAGATATTGGCGAAGCTAAGAGTACCGAGGCCCGCAAAGATAAGCGAGATACCGTAAAGCATCAGGCCGGATGCCATACTGCCGAGGACGTAGTACTTGAGACCGGACTCGGACGACTTCGCATCGTCGCGCATGATGGAGGCGAGGATGTAGATGGGGAAGGACATCAGTTCCAGCGCGACGTACAGGGTGAGCATGTGGGCAGAGCTTATGAGCGCCACCATACCGGCAAGGGCGAGGACAAGCAGGACGTAGATCTCCGGCTTGTGGTTGTTCCCCTTAAAATAGCTGCCCACGAGTGGAAGGCACAGAAGGCTGACAGCCAGCAGGATGAGAGTGGCAATATTGGTGAAGGGCGAAACCTGCATGAGGTGGCCCCCTGCCCCGCCATCCAGCGCAAAAACAGGGCCGGTGGACGGTGCCAGTACCAGTGGAGTAGCTGCGGCGATAATTGTAATCGCCGCACCGATGCAAGTGGCGCGCGCGCTGTTGCTGAACGCGCCGAGCATGAGCAGGAACAGGCTACCGACGCCGAGGATAATCAGCGGTGCGGAAAGGAGGATATCGAGGTGGGTCATAACGGGAGGCTCGGTTTGTTATCGATTAGTGATGGGCTTCGGTGGCAGGTGCAGATTCGGCAGGAACCGTAACGGAGGCATCGGTAGCGGCTCCTTCTGCATGTTCGGCAGATGGGGCGATCTCTTCCAAGGCTACCGGCTGGGCTGGTGCCGGTTGGCCTGCCGGATGACTGCGCGCTTGAAGGGCGGGCAGGTATTCGGCAGAGAGACCTTGCACGGGGTGTTCCCACAGCTTTTGCGCGAGCGAGGGCATCACACCCAGCAGCGGAATGAGCGCCAGCAGCGGGAGGAAGGTGATCCATTCGCGCAGGGTGAGATCTTTGAGGTCGGCGGTGTGGTGCAGCACGGTTTCGGACGGGGCGCCGTAGAACATGCCACGGTAGAGGTGCAGCATGTAAAGCGCGCCAAAGACAACACCGGTGGTCGCGATGGCAGTGGCCCATGGGGCGGACGGCCAGCTACCGGCAAGTGCGAGGAATTCTCCGACGAAGCTGTTGGTCCCCGGGAGGGCGACGGCTGCGAGAGTGAGGATCATCGTGACGAAAGCATACGCGGGCATGATACGGGCCAGTGCGCCGAAGGAGGCGAGTTGGCGGGTGTGCAAGCGCTCGTAGATCACGCCGACGGCCAAGAAGAGACCGGCAGAGACGATACCGTGGTTGAGCATGACCAGCAGGCCACCATGGAGGCCGGTGACGGTGCCGGAGAAGATAGCCAAGGTGACGAAGCCCATGTGGGAGACGGACGAGTAGGCGATCATCTTTTTAATATCGGTTTGTACATAAGCGACGAATGCGGCGTACACCACAGCAATGGCCGACAGCCAGAAGATGGCGGGAGCGGCCCATGCGGAGCCTTCCGGGAACATTGGCAAGCAGAAGCGAAGGAAGCCGTAGGCACCCATCTTCAGCAGTACACCCGCGAGGATGACCGAACCGGCGGTGGGAGCTTGCACGTGAGCATCCGGCAACCAGGTATGGAAGGGGAACATCGGGATCTTGACGGCGAAGGCGGCAAAGAACGCGATGAACAGCAGTTGTTGGGCGCCGATGGGCAGTGTGGTGTTCTGCCAGACTTCGAGGCTAAAGCTACCGGTGGTGTTGTAGAGCCAGAGGCCGGCGATGAGCATCAGCACCGAACCGATGAAGGTATAAAGGAAGAACTTGAGCGCGGCGTAAACGCGGTTTTCTCCGCCCCACATGCCGATGAGGAGGAACATCGGGATGAGCATCGCTTCCCAGAAGAGGTAGAAGAGAATGAAGTCTTGGGCGGCGAAGACACCGATCACGAAGGCTTCCAGCGCCAAGAAAGCGGCGAAGAAGCCTTGGGGGTTCTTTTCGACATGCCAGCTGGCCATGAGGCACAGCGGAATGAGGAGTGCGGTGAGTGCGATGAGCGGCAGGGCGAGGCCATCGATACCCAGTGAGTAGACGATGTTAAAGGCGGGGAGCCATGCGTGCGACTCAGTGAGTTGCAGGCCGGGGACGGCGGCGTTGAACATTTGGAACATGGGCACGCACAAAGCCAGCGGAATAAGGCTGAGGCCGAGGGCGACGGGCTTTACGTAGCGGGCGGGCGTGGCATAGGTGACCAGCGCCGACAGCAAGGGCACGAAGATGAGAAGGCTGAGGAGATGGGGAATCATTATCGTTATTACTCGTTTTTACATTACGTTCCAAAGCAGGTAGGCGAGGCCCAAGGTAAGTGCTACCAGCATGGCAAATGCATAGTGGTACACGTATCCGGTTTGGCCCTGGCGGAGCCATTGGCCGAAGTCGCGGATGGTGGCGGCTGTGCCGTTGATGAGGCCGTCGATGGCGCCTTTATCAATCACAGTTGCGAACATGATGGCGATGGCCTTGGTAGGTTTGACCCAGACGAAGTTGTAGAGTTCGTCGATGTACCATTTGTTGAGGCTGATGGCGTAGGCGATGGAGAAAGTTTCCGACGCTTGCTTCGGCAGGTCGCGGCGTTTGGCAAACAGGTAGTAGGCCAGTGAGATACCGCTGATTGCGAGCACCAATGGGAGGTACTTCACGATGGGAGACACATGGTGGGCATCGTGCAGGGCGCTGTGGTGGTGATCGATAAAGATTGCGCCTTGCCACCATTCGAGAGTGCCCATGGAACTGAGCAGCCAGCCGGAGAAGACCGCACCGAAGGCGAGCGGAAGCATGGGGCCGACCATGAGCCACGGAGACTCGTGCGGGGTGTGGTGGTAATCATCGTGATGAGCGACGACGGCTTTAGCTTCTGCCTTCTTGCTGCTCTTTTTGGCCGGTGCAGCGACGGGAGTATGGTGCTCTTCGTGAGCTTTTTCAGGCCCATGGAAGGACATGAAAATGATGCGGAAGCCATAGATCGCGGTGAGCAGAGCGGCGAGTGTACCCAGCATGTAAATGGGTTGGCCGAAACCACCGGGCGCCGCGAAAGCGGATTCCAGCACAAGATCTTTACTGAAGAAGCCAGCGAACGGCGGGATACCGGCGAGCGCGAGCGAGCCGAGCCACATGAGGCCGTAGGTGATGGGCATGATCTTGCGCAGGAGGTAGCCCGACTTGGCGTAGTTGAAGATATTTTGTTCATGGTGCATGCCATGAATGACCGAGCCTGCGCCTAAGAACAGGAGTGCCTTGAAGAACGCGTGGGTGGTAAGGTGGAACATGGCGGCAGGGTAAGCCGAAACCCCGATAGCGAAGAACATGTAGCCCAACTGCGAACAGGTGGAGTAGGCGATGACGCGTTTGATATCGGTTTGGGTAAGGCCGACAGTGGCGGCAAAGATAGCGGTGATGGCACCGACCCATGCGACGATGTGGAGGATGTCGGGCGCGACTTCATACAGCGGTGACAGACGGCAGAGCAGGAAGACACCTGCGGTGACCATGGTGGCTGCGTGGATGAGTGCGGAAACCGGGGTTGGGCCTTCCATTGCATCTGGCAGCCAGGTGTGCAGGCCGAACTGGGCGGATTTCCCCATGGCACCGATGAAGATGAAGAGTGCGATGAAGTTGATGGCCCACGGGTTGGAGGCCGCGACATCGGCCGCGCGGGGGAGGAAATCGGCATAGGTGAGGCTGCCGAAGGTTTGCAGCAGCGTGAAGAGGCCGAGGAGCATGGCGGCATCCGCCACGCGGTTGACCACGAATGCTTTGATGGAGGCGGCGTTGGCGGTGGCTTTTTCGTGCCAGAAGCCAATGAGGAGGTAAGAGCAGACGCCGACCCCTTCCCAGCCCAGGAACATCTGTACGAGGTTGGGCGCGGTGACCAGCATGAGCATGGTGAAGGTAAAGGCGGAGAGGTAGATGAAGAAGCGGCGGCGGGAGGGATCTTCGTGCATATACGCAATGCTGTAGACGTGTACGCAGGCCGACACGGTGGTGACTACGATGAGCATGGTGGCCGACATTTTATCCACCAGCGTACCGAAGGAGACCTGCCAGTTGGCGACGGTGATCCAGGTGAACCAATCGGTGCTGAAGGGCTGGAGCGCGCCGGTGTTCATTTTGATAAAGATGAACCAGCTGACCAATGCGGCGGCGATAACAGAACCTGTGGTGAAGAACATGGCCACACGGTGGGCCAGCAGTGGGGCGAGGCCTTTGGCGGGGGGGAAATGGTGATCATCGTGCGCGCCGTGGCCGTGGTCATCGTGACCGTGGGCGTGCGGATCGGCGAGGCTCCCCTGCCCGGATGGCCATGCGAGATAAGTCAGGCTGGCGAGCAGAGCGCCGACAGCGGGGAGAAGGACTGCGAGGGTAGCGATATGTTGCATGGTATTCTGGTTATTTAGCTGCTTATTGGGGATTCGTTAGGGAGTTGGAAACTTCTGCGGACGGGGATTCGGACGGAGAAACTGGAGAGTCTGCGGGTGTGTCAACCGAAGTGGCGGATACGGGAGGAACGATTGTGGCGGCATAGAGGTTCAGGACGCGTTCCATCGGTTTATTGCGGCAGAGTTCGGTTACCTTTTTGATGGCCGGTAATGCGCCTTGCTGCATGAGTTCGTCTTCGCGTTGCTCGGTCGATTCGTTGGATTGCACTACGCCATAAGCGGCAACGGCAATGAACATCGGTGAGAGTTTTTCGGTACCCGGTTGCTCCATATCGTAGAGGAACTGTTTGCAGGTGTAGCTATCGGCACCGGTGAGGATGCGGTTAAATATCTGGACACTTTGATACAGGCTGTATGCGGCAAACGCCAGCGACAGCGCGATGGTGATAAGGCAGAAAGCACCCAGATATTTAAAGAACGCACTCATTGTCATCTCTTCAGATTACAGGTTACTCAGACGGCAGACGCGGGCCGGAGCGGACTTCGCGGCACAGTCCTGAATGTAGGATTTCACGACACCCAAGCCGGATTCGTTTTCTACCGGTTTGCCCATGCGGAGGTTACCCAAGGCGGTTTTGACTTCCGGCGGAGTGGTGAGGCCCGAGGTATCGACCATATAGCCGAGACGGACGCTGGCATCGGTGACCTGCACTGCGGTGTAGTGGATGGTGGCTTGCGGCATGAGGCGGCACTGCTTGGCTTGAGCATCGGTGTTGTCATCGATGAACGCCATCACCTTTTCACGCGAGCCGGGGTGTTTTTGCAGATTGGTGCGGAAGCCGACGTAGTTGATCTTCATGAACTTGGCGACTTGTGCATCTTCAAATGCGGCTTGCGGCGTGCTGTATTTGGCCAGTTTGGCACGGGCTGCGTTGTAATCGGCGCAGGTGTACGGCTTTGAGTTCTCAGGGATGGTGGAGCAAGCAGCAAGCCCCAGCGTGGCTACTGTAGCGGAGAGAGCGAGGATTTTCATCGGGTAGGCTTTCTTTACTTTGGTTGGTGATTGCTCGGGGAAGCTTGGGTTAGCCCTTCATCAGGTCGGCGGCGTCGATTTCGATCGTGCCGCGGTTCCGGAAGAAGAGAGTTACAATAGCGAGGCCGATGGCGAGCTCGGCAGCGGCCACGGTGAGAATGAACATGCTGAAGATCTGTCCGGAGATATCGGCACGGAAGTATGAGGTGCCGACGAGGTTGATGCTCACGGCAAGCAGGATCAACTCGAAGCACATCAGGATGGCGATGACATTGCGGCGGTTGAGCACGATGCCCGCAAGACCCATGGTGAGCAGCAAGGCGGACAGCGTAAGAACGTGTGAGAGAGTGAGGCTGTAGAACATGGGATTACTCTTCCGATTTCACTTTTTTGGAGACGGTTTTAGGGTTCCAGTGGCGGGCGATGTTGGTGCCAGTACCGTGACCGAGTTTTGGTTTGGTAATGGTCAGACCCTCCTCTTTCGTGCGGAAGACCTGCTTGGCGATATCCTGGCGTTTTACTCCGCTGCGGGGGCGGTGAGTGAGCACGATAGCGCCAATCATGGCGGTGAGCAGCACGAGGCCCGCGAGTTGGAATGGCAGAGCGTAAGTAGTGAAGAGGACGTTACCGATCTGCACGATGTTCTCGGCTTGCTCTTGTGCCGGAAGCACCGTGATGTTGGTGCTGAAGAGGCCAAAGTTGGCGGCGAAGATGAATTCGGCGGCCAGCAGAGCGACGATGATGAGACCGAAGGGCAAGTAGGATGCGAAGCCTTCGCGGGTTTTGAAGAATTCGATATCGATGGTCATGAGCACGAACAGGAACATCACGGCGATGGCACCGAGGTAAACCATGATGAGCAGCAAGCCGAGGAACTCGGCACCGAACAACACGAAGAGGCCTGCGGCGTTAAGGAAGGTCATCAGCATGCCGAGCATACCGGTCATGGGGTTGCGGGCACCGATGATGAGACCAGCACCGCCGAGAATGCCTGCGGAGAAGAGGAGAAAAAGGAGATCGGGGAGCATGATACGCGCTTGTTGTTGAGCTTAGTTGTTAATGAATTGTTCCATATAGGCGGGCGTGTAGTTTTCGCCTTTGATGGCCTTACCTTGCGGGTTAGGCGTTTTGGACATGTTAGAGCGGTGGACTTCGGCAAAAGCAGCGTCGGCATCGACATCCAGCAGGTGCAGGAATCCATAGGTGACTTGCAGGACATCTACCAATTCTTTTGCCAGATGAGCTTTAGCTTTGGCGATGGTGACGGGATCGGTATCCTGTGCCAGCAGCAAGGCTTCGGCCGCCTCGGCGGATTCGCGGAATTCTTCCGCCATGTAGCCGATGCGGCGGGTCAGCAAATCGGTCACAGCTTCGCCTTGACCGGTGGGGTCGAATTTCTCATGGAATTGCTTGATGAGGGCGAAGTTGGACATGGGTGAAATCCGTTTACTTCCTAGCGGTAGGGTGCGTCGCGCTTGAGGCGCTCGGCGAGGGTTGGTTCCAATTTGTCGCCGTTGGCCAGCAGAATATCTTTGGTGTAGAGTAGGTTTTTACGGTTTTCGGCGCTGAATTCCATGTTAGGGCCTTCGACGATGGCATCGACCGGGCAAGCTTCTTCGCAGAGGCCGCAGTAGATGCATTTCACCATGTCGATATCGTAGCGTGTGGTGCGGCGGGAGCCATCGGCACGGGGTTCGGCTTCGATGGTAATCGCTTGGGCGGGGCACACGGCTTCGCAGAGTTTACAGGCGATGCAGCGTTCTTCGCCATTCGGGTAGTGACGCAGGGCGTGCTCACCACGGAAGCGGGGTGAGATTGGGGTGCTTTCGAACGGGTAAAGAATGGTGAACTTCTTTTGGAAGAGGGCTTTAAGCGTGACCGCGTGGCCTTTGATCATGTCGATCAGGAAGAATTGGCGGACGATGCGAACGGAGTTTTTCATATTATGTGCCTTATAGCCTTAACCAGCAAAGTTGCCGAGAAGTTTAACTGCGACTGCCGTAATAACGAGCCAGATTAGCGAGAGCGGAAGGAAGATCTTCCAGCCGAGGCGCATGAGTTGGTCGTAGCGGTAGCGGGGCAAGGTTGCGCGTACCCAGATCATGAAGAAGAGCATGGCGACAATTTTGATGGCGAGCCAGAAGATACCGGGAATCCAGTTGAAGGGTGCGATATCGAAGATCGGCAGCCAGCCGCCAAGGAAGAGGATGGCGGTGAAGGCGGACATGGTGATCATCGCCACGTATTCGCCAAGGAAGAACAGTGCGAAGCCCATTGAGGAGTACTCGGTGTTGTAACCTGCTACGAGCTCTGCTTCGGCTTCCGGAAGGTCGAACGGGTGGCGGTTGGTCTCGGCCAGCACGCTGACAAGGAACATGATAAAAGCCGGGAATGCGGGAATGAAGAACCAGAGGGTGCGTTGGGCTTCGACGATCTTGTTGAGATTCATGGTACCGGCCAAAAGAACCACTGAGAGCACGATCAAACCCATTGAAACTTCGTAGGACACCATTTGAGCACCGCTACGGACGGCACCGAGGAACGGGTATTTGGAGTTGGAGGCCCAGCCTGCGAGGAGGATGCCGTACACGCCGATGGAGCTCACTGCGAGGAGGTAGAGAACGCCGAGGTTGATATCGGCGAGGATCAGCGGAGTGCCGGTTAACGGGTTATTACCAAAGGGAATAACAGCCCATGCGATGAGTGCCGGAATGAAGATGAGCATGGGGGCGATGAGGAACATCGCTTTGTTGGAAGCACCCGGGATAAAGGCTTCTTTGAACATCAATTTCACTGCATCTGCAATGGGTTGGAGGAGCCCCATCGGGCCGACGTGCATGGGCCCTTGGCGGAGGTGCATCCAGCCGATGATCTTGCGTTCGAACCATGTCGTGTAGGCCATGGAGATGAGGATCGGCATGGCGATGGCCAGTACCAAACCCAAGGTGATAGCCACATAGAGGCTATTTTCCCAGGTCACGAGAGTATTGAAGTAAAGGGTAGCAAGCTCGAACATTTTAGGCGGCCTTGTGGGAGTTTTTAGTAAGTGGCGCTGGTGCGGAACCCGTGTGACCGAGTTTGGCGGTGGCGACTTCTGCTTGGCATTTCAACATGGTAGGTGACTGACGCAGGTACTCCAGACGTTGGTAGTACTCGGTTACAACCGGTGCGAAAGGCTTGCTTGAAGCTTTTTCGGCGGTAGCGGTAAGAGATGTGCCACGCATACTGATCTTATTCCAGTTTTCCCCCGCATAGGGAGCGGCAAATGCAGCGATACTTGCGCGCAGCTGGGTAAGGTTATTGAACGGGAGGGCTTTGCCCATATCCTCGGACAGTGCGCGGAAGATCTTCCAGTCTTCCTTGGCATTCAGCGGCGGTTGCACCGCGGCGTGGGCCAGTTGGACGCGGCCTTCGAGGTTAGCATACAGACCCGACTTCTCGCTCCAAGCGGCGGTGGGCAGTACGATGTCTGCCTTTTGTGCCAGTGCGGTGTTGTGGGTGCCGAGGTAGATGACAGTCCCCTGCCCTTTTTCCAGATCGTCGATGGTGACGGTATCTTCGCCATAGACGATGAGGGTTTGGAGTTTACCAGCGTTAAAGGCTTTGACAATGCTGGCGGTGTTCGATTTGGCATCGGTTCCGCGTGCCTTCATATCCAGCGCAGTGATGCGGCCTGCGGTGGAAGCGAGGACATTGAGGCCGTTCCAGCCTTCGGTGAGGACGCCAACCTTTTTGGCCAGCTTTTCGGCCATGGCCATGATGGCTTGGCCATCCGGACGGGTGAGCACGCTGGCGGAGACGATAATGGCGGGCTTTTGCGCGCCTTTGAGAACATCGGCGAACTTGTGCTTACCGGAGATGAGTTGCTCCAGCGTTTCCGGCGCGTTTTCCAATTGCTGGAAGGGATAGGTGAGATCCATATCCGCACCAATGGCGGCAACCGGCATGCGGCGCTTGAGGGCACCACGGCGCAGGCGCACGTTGAGCAGCGGGGCTTCGAGACGCGGGTTGCAACCGATGAGCAGCACGGCATCGACTTGCTCGAACGCGATCAGCGGCGTGTTAAAGGTGTAGAAGTTTTCAAGTTGCGAACCGGAGGGGCGGCAATCGAACGGGCTGCCCGGGAGGACGGTCTCCATGAAGGATTTGAAGCTGAAAGCATCTTCGGCACTGGCCATGGAGCCGAGGATGGCACCGGTGGGGTGCGCCAAGGCGGTTTTGGCCACCGTGAAGGCTTCGGCCCAGCTGCACGGTTGGAGCTCCTTACCGCGACGGATCATCGGTGATGTGAGGCGGTTGGTGGCCAGCGCATCGTAGCTGAAGCGCGCGGCGTCGGTCATCCACTCTTCGTTGATCTCGTTATTCTCACGCGGTTGGGTGCGAAGCACTTGGCCATGGCGGTTATCCACCGTGATGGGCGTGCCGACGGCGTCGAGAATGTCGATGCTCGTGGTGCGCACAAGTTCCCACGGTCGGGCGGTAAAGGCGTAGGGCTTGGAGGTGAGTGCGCCGACCGGGCAGAGGTCGATCATGTTGCCCGACAGTTCCGACTGGATAGCTTGCTCCACATAGGTACCGACGGACATGTTTTCGCCGCGGCCCGTGGCGCCCATTTCTTCCACACCGGCGACCTCGGTTGCGAAGCGGATGCAGCGGGTGCAGTGGATGCAGCGGGTCATCACGGTTTTAATCTTCGAGCCGATGTCCTTGTCGTCTACGGCGCGCTTGAACTCGTTATAGTGCGAACGGTCGCCGCCGTAGGCCACGGATTGGTCTTGCAGGGCGCATTCGCCACCTTGGTCGCAGATGGGGCAATCCAGCGGGTGGTTGATGAGCAGCAGCTCCATGGTGCCTTTGCGGGCGTTGATGGTCATGGGTGAATCGGTACGGATCTTCATCGCCTCCGCAGCGGGCCAGTGGCAGGAGGCGATGGGCTTGGGCATGCCTTCGATCTCCACCAAGCACATGCGGCAGTTACCGGCGATGCTGAGGCGCTCGTGGTAGCAGAAGTGCGGGATCTCCTTGGCGGCTTGGGTGCAGGCTTGCATGACGGTGCTGCCCTTCTTCACATGAATGAGTTCGCCATCGACGAACACATTGATGAAGCCTTCCGGAGCTGGTGGCAGGGCCGGAGGAGGTGTAGGGGTAGCGGCGGCGGGCACCGGCGGTTGCGGTGCTTGTTTAAGAGTGTTGGCTTTGCCGGTTTTGGTGGTTTTGGGAGCCATAATTATTTACCTGCTTTTGCTTTGTCGAGTTCGGCGAGTTTTTCGAGATTACGATCTTGCACTTCGAGCAGGGAACCGACTTCAGGAATCCATGACAGGAAGTTTTGGATATAGGGTTTGCACTCATCTGACGGGGCACCGGAGGCGCGGATGCAGGAGCCGAATTTGATGATTTTGTCGTTGGTTGGGTAAGTTTCGACAATCTTGTAGGTGAGGTAGCTGATAACCAGACCGCCTTTTTGGTTGAGGTCTTGCTTGCACAGCGGAACGTCCTTCGTTTCTTCCTTTTTGCACAGGCCGGTGACCACCGCGCCGAACTTGGGCATGACGGGGTTGAAGGCCACGAGGCTGGCGGTGGCGAACTCGCCGACCTTATCCGCCTGTTTAGCTTGGGCGTTGGCCGAGACACTGGCCATTGCGGGCAGGACGAGCAGAGCTATGAGGAGGAGTTTACGCAGCATGGTGGTTGGCCCCATTTTGGTTACCCTTAATACGTTCTTCGATGAGATGGCGGAAGTGCTTGAGTGTGCCTTGCGTGGGCCACATGGCGCCATCGGCGAACGCGCAGATGGTGCGGCCTTCGATCTTTTTGGTGAGGCTGTAGAGTTGGTCGATCTCTTCGACAGTCCCCTCGCCTTTTGTGAGGCGCTCCAGCAGGCGGTGAACCCAGCCCACACCTTCGCGGCAGGGGGTGCACTGGCCACAGGACTCGTGGTGGTAGAAGGCGGCGATGCGGGTCATGACGCGCAGTACATCGACATCCTTGTTCATCACCACGATGGCGGCGGTGCCGAGGCCGGTGCCTTCGGCTTTGAGGGCGTCGAAGTCCATGAGCACACGGGAGGATTGCTCCGGATTCAGCATCGGGGTGGAGGAACCGCCGGGGATGATGGCTTGCAAATTATCCCAGCCGCCGATGACGCCACCGCAGTATTCGTCGATGAGTTCGCGCAGCGGAATTGACATAGGAGCTTCCACATTTCCTGGCTTGTTGACGCTACCGGAAATGCTGAAAATTTTGGTGCCGGAGTTACCCGGGCGGCCCCAGCGGGTGAACCATTCCAGCGGGTTTTTAAGGATGGGCGGGACTTGGGCGATGGTTTCCACATTGTTAATGGTGGTGGGGCAGCCGTAGAGACCGAAGCCCGCGGGGAACGGTGGTTTGAGGCGGGGTTGGCCTTTTTTGCCTTCCAGCGATTCCAGCAGTGCGGTCTCTTCTCCGCAGATGTAGGCCCCTGCTCCGAGGTGGACATGGATATCGACATCCACACCCGTACCGAGGATGTTTTTGCCGAGGAAGCCCGCTTCGTAGGCTTCGTTAATGGCTTGCTGGAGGTGCGAGGATTCGTCGTAGTATTCGCCGCGTACGTAGATGTAGCCGACCTTGGCGTTGAGGGTATAGCAGCCGACGATCATGCCTTCCACCAGTGTGTGGGGGTCGAAGCGCAGGATGTCGCGGTCTTTGCAGGTGCCGGGTTCGCCTTCGTCGGCATTGCAGACGAGGTAGGAGGGTTTGGCGAGCGGGATGATCTTGCCAGATTCATCGGCTTTGGGTTGCGGCATGAACGACCATTTCATACCCGTGGGGAAGCCTGCGCCGCCGCGGCCACGGAGGGAGGAGGCTTTGAGTTTATCGATATGTTGCAGCGGCGGGGTTTGGAGAAGCTCCTTAAGGCCCTTATAGCCGCCGCGTGACTGGTAGCCTTTGATGCCCCAATCGCCGGAGCCATCGAGGTTGGGGAAGCATTTGTCGGCTTGGGTGAGGCGCGGAAGTGTGGTCATGATAATTTTACTTACTGGGGCTTACTTGGCTTGGGGGTTCGTGCATTCAAAGGTAAGGGTATAGCTGAGGTAGCCTTCGGGGGTCATTTCCTCACGCAATCTTTTGTAGGTGCCTTGCTGCTTTTCGCATTTGGCGGTGGCGCGGTCGATCACGCCCTGGCGCACACCTTTGGTAGGCGAGTATTTGCCCATGGTGTGAGTAATTTGATAGGTGTTGGGGCCGACCTGGTGGATGGCTCCGCCGGGGGCGCAGGCAGCGAGAGAAAGAACACCAGGCAATAGCATCAGAGCCGGTCTTGCTCTTTTAAGTACACAATACCAGACACCAATCCCACACAACACAGCCAAACTATACACTGATGACACAAACATAAGTACGAGAGTAGAAACTAGATAACCATCTGCTGGGTAGCCTTTTTGTGGACCATCGAGATAAACGGCAACTGCGAGCTCAAAAATCAATACGACAGGTAGACCAAACCATATGCGAGCGCTTATGCACGGCAATTTGCCAAACTACTACCACCAAGAGGGCAAGTGGCAGAAGTGGAGTTTGAAGTAAAGTCATTATGTTAATCATTTAGAAACGCTCCGTAGGGCTTTGCGGTACTAATTTGGCGTGACCAAGTTGCTCTTTTGCTTTGACTTCAGAGCGTTCGGCGATGTTGAGCACGACGAAGCCGGCGCCCATGATCCAGACCATGACGGCGGCCAAGGTGTAGCCGAAGAAGGATTCGCATACGATATAAGGTGCCGCAGATGAAGCCGCGCACAGATTAGCACCGGGAATCAGGAACGTGGCGAGGATGATCCATGGCATGGCGCAGATCTCGAAGTACGCCACAAAGCGCAGCACTTTAGCGGCTTGCAATTGCTGCTCGGGCGTTTGGGGTACGGGTTGTTGGGCGGCCATGGATTATAATTGCCTGTGGTTTAGTAGGTCGTTTCGGTTTGCGGGGCTTGCAGTTGCAGCGCTTGGGGTTGGCCATCGCGCTTGATGCGTTGGAAGTCGGTATCGCCGGAATTCAGGCACATGAAGTTGAGGTCGTAGTAGCGTTCGCCGGTACCTTCTTCGATGCCCATATCTTCCTTAGTGACCATGACACCGCGGGATTGCTTTTGGCAGGCAGCGTTGGCGAGGCTGAGGGCTTGGCCTTTGGCAGCGGACGTGCTGCGCTCGGACAGGGTACGGACGGTATAGCTGTCTTTACCGATCTGGTGGACAGTATCTTCCGACTTGCCGCCGCCGAAGGTGGAGCAGGCCGTGAGGGCAGTTGCGGCAACAAGAGCCGCAGTTACGATAGTGAGGTTACGAGGCATTTTTGGTCCACTCCCGGTTTTGATTTTTTTCGAGTTTAGCGCGCAGTGCGGCTTCCAAGTTAACGCCCGAAACATTGGCAAGGCTGCATAAATAAATAAGAACATCGGCCATTTCTTCACCAACGCTGTCGGAAGACTCGGTGCGTTGGGATTCGGTGAGGTGGCCATGGCTGGAGATTTTGCGGTGGGCTTTGGCGAGCTCGCCCACTTCTTCTACCAGCAGCGCCAGTTCGTGGCGGAAGTCGGTGGGGGTCCAGTTGTTGGCGGCCTTCATGGCGACTGTCCATGCCTGTAGGTCCGACAAGGTCGGGTTGGCGGTGAGTGGCGGCATGATGGCCATCAGATATGCCTATGCGCCGTATTTGCCGTTATGGATGGGGTCGGCGTTCTTGGTCGGCTCGGTGGAGCTGTGCTTGGCCGGGTCGCCGCCCTTGGCGAGGTGTTCGAGGATCTCGCGGGTTTTTTCGGCCGTGAGGTGCGTGTAGTAGTGGGTACCGATCTGCATCATTGGAGCTTGGACGCAGGCGCCGAGGCATTCGACTTCGGTCAGCGTAAATTGTCCGTCTTCCGATGTTTCGCCCGAGGCGGTGATACCGGTGAGGTCTTTGACCTCCTTCACGATGGCATCCGACCCACGAATGAGGCAGGCGCAGTTGGTGCAGACCTGCACGTGGTGCTTACCGACCGGTTTGAGGTTGAACATGGTGTAGAACGAGGCGACCTCGTACACGCGGATGTACGGCAGGTTGAGGGTATCGGCCACCAGTTGCATGGCATCGACCGGCAGCCAGCCGCCGCATTTGCGCTGCGCGAGGTGGAGCAACGGAATGGTGGCCGAGCGTGCGCGATCGGCCGGATATTTGGCCAGCGTGCGGGTGACGGCTTCTTGCTCTGTTTTGCTCCAGCTGAGGTTGAGGCCCAGAGCGTGCGGGGTTTGACCCGGCTGAAGCGAATGTTCGGCGTTGGGGTCGATGCGAATGGTAGGCATGGGACGCTTTCGAGTTTTCTTGCTGAGAAACTCTTAAACCAATTAGGGGATTTTGCCAGTACCTTTGGCCTATTTTTCTGCTTTTTTTGGGTTGGGGTTGCCGCGTTGTGTGGCAATTGTGAATGAAACCGATAACCGCTTTATAACAATGCGTTTAACACATTGTTATTCAAAACATTTATAATACCCAACTACTGCGGTTGGGCATTCATTTCATCCCACAAGTTTTGCACACACTTTTTGAACTCTGGAGCGTCTTCCGAGACCCCCTTAAGTTCTGGCTTTTGCACACATTCGGCATGCGCGCATTCTTCAGGCGGCTGACCATTGCAGCTTAAGTTCAGCGCGCCTTCGTTCCATTGCTTTACTGTTTCGGCAAAGTTGCTCAGGAGCTCTTCGCATTCAGGTGTGGGCGGATGCTGTTGGGCGCACTCCGTTGCATCCAGCGACGGTGAAAGGGCATGCGCCTGGGACGCCAGAACGAGCAAGAAGGCGATGAGAGCCCGCATGGTTAGGCTTGGTTTTGTTTAGCTTTGAAGATGAAATCGTTGAATTCGCCTTTATTCAGCATACGGCGCACCATGTTGATGATGAGCACCACCACGATGGCAAGACTGGAAATGACGAGGTACAGGTTAATGAGCGGATGTTCTTTGGGCATATTGAACACAAGATTGGCGATAAGCATCAGCAAGCCATTCACGATACCCGCCGCGAAGCTGAGGAGCAGAACCCAGACCAGATAGCGCCATGTGAACGACCATGTGACCTTTGTGGCCAGCCACCACGAGACGTTTTGAGACTCTTCCATGAATTTTCTTTCTCGTTAACAACCTTTATATTCTGGCATGTTAGACGATCGGACAAGAATAGCTAGCGGTGCGCCCCGCTTGAACGCACCGCCTGAGGCTTACGTGTCACTACGCAAAGCTAGACACTGGCCTGTGTTTTGGTGAAGGACAGTGTGCAGCGGTTTTTGCTGTAGGTGCCTCGGCGCAGGATATCGGTCATGGTGAGCAGATGGATGTAAATCGCTACTGGCAGCAGCATGAAGCCGATAACCGCCAGAGCCCCCTGACTTATGGAATACGAGGCCGAAGCGTATCCCAGCAGGCCACTGAGAATGAACACCGGCCATGTGTATTTAAAGATCTCCAGATATGTCCACGCTGCGAAGCGGAGTGCGGTACGAAACGTTGCAGGCGATTCTCCAAGATAGCTTGCTTTTAGCGTGTAGGATCCAAGCTGGCCTTTGCGCACCATCCAGCGCATGGCGAGGGCATACGAAAGAACCGGGAACACGATATTGTTAAGAACCAGCGGAATGAATTGGCGGACGATATCCAGCACCACCACCAAGATAGGCTGATGGACCGCGAACAATGCCATAAGCAGTGCATAGACGACGCCCAGAATGAGATAGCCGATGCACATGGGGAGAAGCAGCATCAGCATAATGCAGATGGAGCGCCAGAACGTTGCCCACCAGAGCGAAACTGAAGCGCGCGAAATTGAGAAGGAGAGGTTCATGAGAAAGACAGACCTTGTTACTGGCTGTTTTTCTAACATGACCCCCTCCTCTTTTGCCAATGCTTATGGTGCATCAGCCTTTTAGATAGGCGATTGAATTAGCGGTCGATATCGCCGAATACGATATCCTGCGTACCGATGATTGTGGTGACGTCGGCCAGCAGGTGGCCGCGCGACATGAAGTCGAGGCCCTGCAAGTGTGCGTAACCCGGGGCACGCACTTTGACACGCCACGGTTTCGGGCCGCCATCCGACACCAGATAGACACCCATTTCGCCTTTGGGGGCTTCGATAGCGGCATAGACTTCTCCCGCCGGAACGTGGAAGCCTTCGGTATAGTATTTGAAGTGGTGGATGAGCGCTTCCATGCTGTCTTTCATGTTGCCACGGGACGGCGGAGAGATCTTGAAGTTCTGGATCTTGCAGGGTTGGCCGGCGAGCTCGCCATCCAGCTTGGCAATGCACTGCATGATAATGCGGGCGGATTGCTTCATTTCTTCCATGCGGACGAGGTAGCGGTCATAGCTATCGCCGTTTTTGCCGACGGGAATTTCGAAATCGAGTTCGGAATAGCACTCGTACGGTTGGGATTTACGGAGATCCCACTCGATACCGCTGGCGCGCAGCATGGCGCCGGTAAAGCCCCACTGTTGAGCCTCTTCCGGTGTGACCACGCCGATGCCTACTGTACGCTGCTTCCAGATACGATTTTCATCTAGCAGGGTTTCGAGCATCGGGATGACGCTGGTGGTCATGTTCTCGGTCCAGCGGCTGATCTTGGAGGTCAGGCCGGTGGGCAGGTCGCGGTTGACGCCGCCCGGACGGAAGTAGTTGGCGTGCATGCGGGCGCCGGAGACTTCTTCGTAGAAGTCGAGTGTGAATTCGCGCTCTTTAAAGGCATAGAGCATGACGGCCATAGCGCCGATATCCAGCGCGTGGCACCCCACCCAGAGCAGGTGGTTGGCGATACGGGTGATCTCGGAATACAGGACGCGGATGTATTGGGCGCGCTTGGGGAGTTCGATACCGAGCAGCTTCTCGGTGGCCAGGCACCAGACGTGCTCCTGGCACATCATGCTGACGTAATCCATGCGGTCGAAGTACGGCAGTGCCTGGATATAGGTTTTGTGCTCGATGAGCTTTTCGGTACCACGGTGGAGCAAGCCGATGTGCGGGTCGGCCTTCGTGATGACCTCCCCTTCCATTTCCAGCACAAGGCGCAATACACCGTGCGCAGACGGGTGCTGGGGGCCGAAGTTAAGGGTGAACGGCTGCTCGGCACCCATGGTGCGCGAAGGTGAAACGATACCCTCGGTCAGGGTGGTTTCGATGATCTTTTTCTCGGGTGCGGCGGACGAAGTGGTGGTGCTCATTAGGGGATGCTCGGGGGGGGATATTCTGTATTAACTATTCGTCTTTTTTCTCGTCTTCGCCACCGAAGAGACTGGCCAGACCTGAGCGTGCGTCTTCTTCGCTTTCTTTGGCGGTAGCCGCGTCTTGTTCGGCCTGCTTGGCCTTCATCTTACGATATTTTCCAACAGCCCAGTCGATAGCTGCGGCATCGCCTTTTTCATCGTCGCCTGCAAATTTCAGGAATGAGAATGGCATAAGCTTGTACTCCCTTTACTTACTTTTGAAGAGATTAAGGTCATCGGCGGAAATCAGATCATCGGCAACGGAGCCATCGGACTCCTTTGCCGTTTTCTTTGCATCGGCCACGATTTTTTCCATCACAGCCTCTTGAGCCTCACGGATCTCGGCCTCGCGGGCTTCGGCTTCCTGCTTCATGATTTCGGCGCTTTTGTCTTCGAACATGGGAATCACTCCTACTTGAATTCGTTCGCGTTGAACGTGTTATCGGCATCGGCAAGACCAGCATTACCGGTCATGCCCTTCCATTCACTAACGCGGTCGAAGTGGCGGAGTTCCTGCGGGAGATCCACCGGTTTGTAGGCGACGCGTTTCTCTTTCGCGTCGTAGTAAACTTCCACATGGCCTTCCAGCGGAAAATCCTTGCGCAGCGGGAAACCGACGAAATCGGCATCGGTAAGCAGGCGACGGAGATCCGGGTGGCCGGTAAAATTGATACCGTACATATCGTAGGCCTCGCGCTCATACCAACCGGCGGCGGGGAAGATACCGTTGGCGGTGGGCACGTTAAGATCGGATTCGGTGAGGAAGACCTTAACGCGGATGCGTTGGTTATGCACCATGGACAGCAGGTGATACACCACGGCAAAGCGCAGGTGGGACGGGCGCTCCGCGTGCTCGTAGCCCAGATAATCGACGCCGCAGAGGTCGATGAGTTGCGTGAACATCAGTTTTTTGTCGTCGCGCAGGAAGGTGAGCAGTGCTTGCACGTCTTCGGCGGCAGTTTCCAAAGTCAGTTCGCGCACCCGCAAGACGGCGGACGCTTTGGGAAACTTCTTCTCGATATGCTCTTGCATGGCCTTGAGGCCGGGGAGGTCGAGGTGGGTATCGATGTGCGGGGCGGTGGTCATGTGGATTGCCTTTAGTTCTGGCGGTTAGTTGTGGAATTGTGCTGTTTACGCTGCATGATGGCATCGATATTGGGGGCCGCGCACGACCATTGCTCGGCGGGGCAGATGTACATGGATTTATCGACATCCACTGCGCGTGTGGCGCGCAGCAGGCCGCCGCAACGGGCGAGGATTTTGCCCTGAGTATCGGTATAATAGGCTGGGCCATCGTGCGGGGAGCCGAAATCGAAGTACAGGACCTGACCGCAGCGGGCATCCGGTTTGGAGAGGTCGACATCGCCCGGAAGATCGGAAATATTGACGATAGGTGCGATCGAATCGATACCAACGGCATCCGACGTTCTTACGGCCATAGCCGCGGCTGCGACAACGCAGGCCAGAGCGGATATACCCATGAGAACCTTATTCTTAGCCATATCGTTTAACCGATGTGCATTTCATCTTTGCTGTACGGACGCGCTTCGCCGGGGGCGTAGGCGTAGGGTGCGGTATCGCGCTGCTTTACGAAGACCGGCTCGCGCTTGATCTTCTTTTGCAGTTGCAGGATGCCGTAGACCAGCGCTTCGGCGGTCGGAGGGCAGCCGGGTACGTAGACATCGACCGGAATGATACGGTCGCAGCCGCGCACGACGGCGTAGGAATAGTGGTAGTAACCGCCGCCGTTAGCACAGCTGCCCATGCTGATGACGTAACGGGGTTCGGGCATTTGGTCGTACAGTTTACGGATGACGGGCGCCATTTTGTTGGTAAGCGTACCGGCCACGATCATCAAATCGGCCTGACGTGGGCTGGGGCGCGGCATCACGCCGAAACGGTCCATATCGTAGCGGGCGGCTGCGGCCTGCATCATTTCGACCGCGCAGCAGGCCAGACCAAAGGTAAGGTACCAGAGGCTACCGGCGCGCGCCCAGTTCACGACATCTTCCACCGTGGTGAGAATGAAGCCGTCGTTGCGGAGTTTTTCCTGCATGGCGGCTTCGCCACGCTGGCGAACGGTATCCGGAGTTGTAAGAGAGGTGGTGGTTTGGTTGAGGAGGCTCATAATGACAATGTGTTACTGCGTTGGTATTGCGAATTTTATTCCCACTCGAGGGCGCCCTTGCGCCACTCGTAGACAAAGCCGATGGTCAGGACGAAGAGGAAGAGCATCATGCTGCCGAAACCGAACCAAGAGATATCCTGAATGACCATGGCCCATGGGAAGAGAAAGGCGACTTCCAGATCGAAGATAATGAACAGAATGGCCACGAGGTAGAAGCGGACGTCGAACGTACGGCGGGCGGTATCGAAGGCTTCGAAGCCGGACTCGTAGGCCGACATTTTCTCTTTGGTTTTGCGGGTGGGGTTGGCAAGGAACGGAATCCCCATAAGGACTGCGGCTAAACCTGCGGCGACAACTACAAACAAGAGGATGGGAAAATACGCTTCCATACCTAAGATTACCTTATTTTGGCCTTATTACTTCTACACGTGTGTTACGCCGCACCGTAGACCTTTGATGGCCATACGGCAAGTAGGGATATGTGATTTTGCAGAACCCTGCCTGCCCCGCTGCATGTTGCGTGGTCAGTTTTGAATATATCGGGAAACAGACATGGCCCCGAAGGGCCATGACACGCTGACTTTTGACCTAAAGAAGCTCGGAGCGCGGC
>QFOU01000019.1 GCA_003241595.1 Pseudomonas fluorescens | reverse complement strand
GCGCGGACGGCACCGAAACCTTCACGCCGTCAGGGTCGGGTACACCGATCTCACGGTTACTCCGCAAGAACAGCTCACCAAACCACGGCGAGTCCTGACTCTGCATGGCCTCATCCAGAGCGCGGATGATTTCGTCCGGCGAATAATCCTCCTCTTCCCACTGAGAACTGTGATCCAGATAATAGCTCGCCGCATACAGGTACACGACGTCGGCGGGCGTCATCCACTTGAGTGCTCCGTCCGGAACCGCCGAGTCTTCCGACTCGATCTCCAACGGAGTCAAATGGAATGGACCGGGCAAAAAGGGATACCCGGTTATCAGGAGCATAGGCATATCCTCACCGCTGCCATCATCGGTTTGAGGGGTTACCACCACCTCAAAGCCGTACATGTCGTTGTTCATATGCCAGAACCCTTCAGCCATGGCCATGTTCAGCGTCGACCACATACGGGCGCTCGGGTCGCACTTGAAACGATTCGAATCCGACAAGTTGTCAGTCAGAAAAATGAAGGGCTCCGAGTAGAGCCCCATCAACGGGGTCACATGGTAGACCGTATCCATAGTCTTTCTCCTTTCAAAGAAATTCAAACGGGCCAAATGCATCTAAAGTGGATGAACCCTATCCTATATTTACCCGCCTCACAACTGCATACACTTAATTCAGCGCTAAAAAGACAGGCGCGAAGCACCACAAAACCAATATCTGAAACAAAAAGTCCGACGCAACACGGCGTCGCACCCGCACACGCAACTGCACAGTGCTTTTTGGCGGGGCAGAATACATAGAAGTATGCCAGGCCCGCCAAAAGTGTTGGGGGCCGCTTTAGTTCGCGCCCCAGTTGTCTCTAACCCACGCAACCGGACGGACGTGTTTGTAGATTTTTTTCCACCCCTTGGCCGGCCATTTCCCCACCATCGCCTCATCGGGGTCCGGCTTGCCATGGAACACCGCCACACGGCACTCGGCGGGCAACGGCACATCCTGCCACCAACGCATCGGCCACGCAGGAAGTAAATCTTCCTTAAAGCTACAACACCAGCCCTTGGGCCAGAACCGTTGCTCACCCTTGGCCCCGACCACGGCGGAAATGAACTCCTGCTCGATCCGGAATTCATTGCGGTACAACCCCTCCGGATCCGCCACAAACCGGTCATAGATCTCCGGATGCGCCCCCACCGTAAACCGGAACACACTGGTATTCCCAATGGGCTGACCGTTCACCAGCTTGCCTTCTTTGGTCGGGTTCTCCCACACGCAATACTTGCCGGGCTCAAACTCCCAGAAGGCATCCAAACTGCCGGTCAACACCAGGTCCACATCCAGAAACAACGCATCCCGCCCATTCAGGTCGGCGGCCAAATCCTTCTGCCACAGGCTCAACTTCTTCCACGGCTTCACACTCAGGTGTTCCGGCACCCCGGGGAACGGCGGCAGCGGCCGACAATCCACCGCCTCATCAATCCCGTACACATCGTCGGTAAAGCACACCAACCGCACATCGCCGGAAGTATGCTTGCGCACACCCTTCCACAAACGATTCACATACTCAGGGCCATACCGCGTGCCCCACTTCATGCAAAAAACTAGCTTTTCACTCATGCCCTAATCTACCACAGCATTCACGCTACACACTAGCGCATGCGCCTTTAACCCCAGCAAAAAAGCGCCGTGGCGCCCTTTCCCTATTTTAAAGCCGTGCCCTGATGGAACACCATCTGCCAACAGTCACGCTTTACCCAAATCGAGGTCCGAAAACTCCGCAACTTCTGTTCCTGTATATGTTTCGTCACAATAAAGTTCACCATAATGACACCTTCACCTAACATTTTTGCTTCAAAGGCATCACTGGTAAATAACACATCATTTTCCACTGGCAGCTCGGCCAGTACTTCGGATTTTCCAAATACTCCCTTATAAGCGCCAACTTCACGGAAATCATCGGCAATCCAAGCCTCCAGCTTCTCTCGGTCACGTCGTACTTCAGGCATCAACAACGCTTTTTCCATTTCCACTACGTGTTCAAACTCTACCATGTCGCACCTCAATTTAATCAGTGTAAAAGAATAATCGATTTATCTCAAAAAAGAAGCCCCGCAGGGCCTCTCTTTACTGGTTCATAAACCGGAAGAACTCCTGATTAGTCTTCGCCCGCTTCATCTTGTCGAGCAAGAACTCCATGCTCTCCACAATGCCCATCGGCTGGAGGATACGACGCAGGATCCACACCTTCTGCAACTCGTCTTCACTAAACAGCATCTCTTCATGGCGCGTCCCGCTCTTGGCAATATCAATGGCCGGGTAGGTGCGCTTCTCAACCAGCTTGCGGTCCAGCGTAATTTCGCTGTTACCGGTGCCCTTGAATTCTTCAAAGATCACTTCGTCCATACGGCTACCGGTATCGATCAACGCGGTGGCGATGATGGTCAGACTGCCACCTTCTTCAATCTTACGGGCGGCACCAAAGAAACGCTTCGGCTTCTGCAACGCGTTGGCATCCACACCACCGGTCAAAACCTTACCGGAACTCGGCACTACGGTGTTATACGCACGCGCCAGACGGGTCAGGCTGTCGAGCAGAATGACAACGTCTTTACCCATTTCCACCAGACGCTTGGCCTTTTCAATCACCATTTCCGAAACCTGCACGTGACGGCTCGCGGGTTCGTCAAAGGTGGAGGAAATGACCTCACCCTTCACAAAGCGCTGCATATCGGTCACTTCTTCCGGGCGCTCATCGATCAACAGCACCATCAGGGTCACTTCGGGGTGCTTTTCTTCAATGGCGTGGGCAATCGCCTTCATCATCATGGTCTTACCGGCTTTCGGCGGGGCCACCAGCATGCAGCGCTGGCCCTTCCCGATCGGCGCGACCAGATCGATGACCTGACCGGTACGGTCTTTGCTCAGCGGATCTTCCAGAGAGAACTTCTCGGTCGGATACAACGGCGTGAGCTTGTCAAAGTTGGGGCGGTGACGCACCAGCTCCGGCTTCATGCCATGCAGGGTCTCAATGTTCACCAGCGCAAAGTAGCGCTCGCCGGGGTTCGGGTGGCGCACGGTACCCGCAATCATGTCGCCGTTGCGCAAACCCATACGGCGGATGATACTCGGGCTCACGTAAATATCTTCCGGCGTACCGGTGTAGTTGTTCTCTTGGCTGCGCAAAAAGCCAAAACCATCCGGCACAATGTCCAGCAAACCTTCGCCACGCACCACGATGTTACGGTCTTGGCGCTCCACCACACGGAACATCAATTCATGACGACGCAGGTTGGCCGGGTCCTTCACACCGGCATCTTCGGCCAGCGCAAACAGGTCTTCATTGGAAAGATCGCGGATCTGCTGCAAATGGGTGATTTCCATCGCGGTGCTCGGATCACGGGGTTCACGCGGCTCTTTAGCCTCGCGGGGCTGCTCATCACGGTCACGATCGCGACGCGGGCCACGGCCCATGCGCTCCTGACGCTCGGGGCGCTCACTGCGTTCAACAGCAGGCGTGTCGCTGGCGGCAATGGTCTCGGTCACAACTTCTTCACTCTTGGCACGCATGCTCAGCGTGCTGGCCGTGGCCACGGGCATGTCACCCGTCATGCTGCCACCGGGTTTGACACTCAAACTGCCACCAGTGGGGCGGTACACGCGGCGACCGCGTCCCTTAACGTCGTCCATGGAAAATCTTAAATCCGTTATATCTGCTTATGTGGGTAGGAGGTTGCATCATCAGGCGGGTTCTCAAATTCGAGAGCCGGATAAGGCAATGTGCGTCTTACGTCTCATTTATGGGGAGAGTGTCAAACCGAACGGCCTGACACCTCATGCGTAAACCAACTGCCACCCCAGCGTCAAGGCCCTCAAGCGGCGTGTCAGCATTTTCTTTTCAAAAACCCCATACATTACCGCACTCAACATGCACCCGCCTCGTCTGGGCTATGGCCCGCGTGGCTAGCCCTTTTCTCATCACCCACTCTGGAGTCCGATCATGTTTCGCGTACGTACTCGTTCTGTTGCCGTATCTATCCGTAATGATATGACCCACGCCATGTTCTACCTGGGCCTTCTCCTTTCCACCCTCGGAGCCTTCGGTTTTGAACATAGCGCGTCGATCTCCGATGCTACGGCCCTTCCGGCCATCCCCGGCGCCTTGCTGCTCATCATGTGGGCCTACCGCGTCGGCCTGATCCGCCGCTAAACGAATGGGCTCGACACACTGTCGAGCCCATCCTGTTTTAATTTTACAAATCCTCTAATGCTGGGTCCAGCGCAACAGGTTCACATCATACCCCAACGCCGCCACCTTCTTCACCAACATCTCCCGCATCGCCGCCGCCGGCTTGGCCTCACGCGTCAAAATCCACAGATAAGCACCCGATGGTTCCCCCACGATCGACCAACTGTAATCCGGCGCATGGTCTAACACCCAGTAATCGCCATAGAACGGCCCGAAGAACGACACTTTCAACTTGGCATTCCCACTGGCCGGCACAATCTTGGCACGACCTTCCACCGCTTTAGCCTGACCATCCACTCCGCCTTGATGGCAGGTATTGACCACTCGGATCATCCCGTCGTCACGCAGGCTGTAATCGGCGGTTACACCCTCGCACCCACGCTCAAAGCGGTTGTCATACCGGGCCAGCTCATACCAGCGGCCTAAATAGCTGTTGAGCTCCACAGGCGCGGTGGGCTGCGGAACCGCCACATTGCCCACCGGGCCAGCCGCACTGCACGCCGTCACAAGGCCCGCGGCACAAAGAGAAAAAAGAATGCGAAGTTTCATAGTGCGTCAACCACCGTTCTGTTCGTAAAGTTCCACCGAGATGTCATCAGCCCCAACTTAGTGCGCCGCCTCCCAGTTCGGCCCTTCACCCACTTCCACCGCCAGTGGCACACTCAACTCCACCACACCCCCCATCGCCTTTGGCAAAAGCAGCTTCATCTCGTCCACCACCTCCGGCGCACACTCCAACACCAATTCATCATGCACCTGCATCAGCAACGTGGCCTTTTTCCCTGCCAAAGCTACCTCAACTTCCGGCATCGCCAGCTTGATCACATCGGCATTGCTCCCCTGCAACGGCGCGTTAATGGCGGCACGCTCAGCCCCGGCGCGCAACCCACCATGCGTCGACTGGATCTCCGGCAACCACACCCGGCGCCCACACAGGGTTTCCACATACCCCCGCTCACGGGCAAACTGCTTGTTATGCTCCATGTAATCGCGCACACCGTCATAACGCTTGAAGTACGCCTCAATCCACTCCTGTGCCTCGCTCACACTGCACCCGATCTGCCCGGCCAAGCTCCGTGCCCCCATACCATACACTAGGCCAAAATTAATGAACTTCGCCGCCCGCCGCTGCTCTTTGGTCACGTCATTCATGGCAATGCCCCGCACCAAACTGGCAGTATAGGCGTGAATGTCAAAACCCTCACGGAACGCCTGCCGCAACGGTTCACTGCCACTGAAGTGCGCCAACAACCGCAGCTCAATCTGACTGTAGTCGGCACTGACCATCACCCAACCCTCACGCGGCACAAAGCTATGTCGGATCTTGCGCCCCTCCTCGGTCCGGATCGGAATGTTCTGCAAGTTCGGGTCACTCGACGAAAACCGTCCCGTCGCCGCACCCACCTGCTGATAACTGGTATGTACCCGCTGCGTGATGGGGTTCACCTGCTTCATCAACGCATCGGCATAGGTGCTCTTCAGCTTGGCCAATTGGCGGTATTCGCCAATCACCTGTGCTACCAAGGCCCCCTTGGTGCCTTCCTGCGCGGCAATATCCTCTAACACATCCACCGCCGTGCTGCGGTTCTTCTTCTGCTTCTCGGTACCAGCGCCTAATTCATCGAACAGTACCACCGCCAATTGCTGGGTACTCTGCACATTGAACTCATGGCCCGCCAGCTCATAGATCTTGCCTTCAAACACCCGCATGCGCTCGCCAAAGTCCGTGCTCAACCGCGCCAGTTCGGCTTCATCCACCCGCACCCCACGCGCTTCCATCGCTACTAACACCGGCAACAGCGGACGCTCCACATGGGCATACACATAGCCCACGCCCTTGCCCTCTTCGCTGCTGTCCTCCACCAAACGCGTGCTGAACACGTCCCACAACCGCCATGTCGCATCGGCATCTTCGGCGGCATACGCCACCGCAGCTTCCAAAGGCACCTTGTCAAAGGTCACCATGGCTTTGCCTTTACCCGCCACCTCGGTGAACGGGATCATGCTATGCCCCAGATGTCGCGCCACCAGATCATCCATGCCATGGCCCCAACGCCCGCCATCCACACACGCACTCATCAGCATGGTGTCGTCGTAGTTCACGATCAACTCTTGCAACGCCTTGCCGGTATCCTGCGGAATCACCCCCAACGCCCGCGCCACCACCAACCAGTCGAACTTCAGATTATGCCCGATCTTGGTCACATTGGCATCCGCCATCAACGCCTTCAAATCCGCCAGAATCTCCAGCCCTGCAACGCCATGCGGGCCCGTGGCCTCACCGCCACCAAACAGGTCGCCCATATCACTGGCCTTGGCTGCCATCTTCACCGGAACATAACAGGCTTTCCCCGCCCCCACACTCAAACTGATTCCCACCAATTCAGCGGTATACGGGTCCAACCCCGTGGTTTCGGTATCGAACGCCACCCGCCCCACTGTGCGGGCTTCCGCCATCCACCAGTCCCACCGCTCACGGGTGGTCACGCACTCATAGTCGCCCCACTTGGCTGCATCAGTTGGCACCTCGGCCAGCTTCTCCACCGGACGCCACACCGTCTTGCGGTCATCCGGCATCCCCGTGGCCTTGCCCTGACGCTTCTCAAGACGAGCAGCCAATGTCCGAAACTCAAGCTCATCGCGCAGATACTCCGCCGCCTCATGCAGTTTCGGATGGAAGGTCATATCAATGGCATCCCACACCATGTCATATTTCAACCGCGCCAACTCACGGCTCAGCAGCGCCTTGTCCTTATGCTCGGCCAGCTTGGCACGCAGGGTATCCTTCTCCACCTTGCTCAGGTCGGCATAGATATTATCCAAGCTCCCCAACTTACTCACCAGGTCGCCCGCCCCTTTCGGCCCAATACCCGGCACACCCGGAATATTATCGCTGCTGTCGCCCATCAGGCCCTGTACATCCGCCACCAGGTGCGGCGGCACGCCAAACTTCTCCACCGCCTCCTCCGGCCCGCTGGTCTTGTCCTTGAAGGTATCCAGCAACACCACACCATCGCCCACCAACTGCAACAGGTCCTTGTCACTGGTCACAATGGTCACTTTGTCGGCCCCGTACATGGCTTTATGGCGTACCAATGTCGCAATGATATCATCCGCCTCAAACCCATCCACACACAGCACCGGCAAACCAAACGCCTTCACCATCGGCTGAACATAAGGCAATTGTACCAGCAGTGCCTCATCGGCTTCTTTTCGGTTGGCCTTGTAGTCAGCGTACAGCTTGTGCCGCCAGTTACCACCCTTGGCATCCAGCGCCACCACACACAGGTCGGGCTTCAGCTCATCCACCACCTTCACCAGCATCTGGGCCACACCAAACAACGCATTGGTCGGCAGCCCATCACGGCTGCGGCTCAAGTTCCCCCGCACGGCATGATAGGCCCGGAAGACGAACCCCATCCCGTCAATGATCACCAAATGTTTCGAAGAGTTTTGTGCAGCTGTGTTCATACCCCGCATCCTACACCAAAACGCTTGTGCCGCCTAAGAAAACCACCCGCTGCCGAGTGGTTTTCTTAACCCAAAAAAGCACCTATTTCCCAATACAGAACGTACTGAACACCACATCCAGCACATCCTCACTCCCCGTACGTCCGGTCACACTGCCAATCGCCGCCGCCGCATCGCGCAGGTCCTGCGCCACCAACTCGGCCACACTCCCCTCACCCCCGGCCTTGCTCATGCCACGCAACCCATTGCCCAGTGCCTGCATGGCCTGCTCCACCGCCGCTTTGTGGCGCTGACGCGTCAACAGGGCGCTCTCGCTCGCCTCACCGCCCACCTCGGCCACAATACGGCTCAACGCCGGCATCACACGCCGCAATCCCGCCGCATCCGTTAAGTTGGCCGCCACAACCGGATAACCCGCGCCCCCAATCGTAATCTGCGCCGGAAAATCGAGATCCACCTTATCCGCTTTACTCATCACCACCAGCGTCCGCCCCGGCAACAGCAAGCCGCGCATCTCGGCATCCAGCTCTTCACCTTCACTACTATCAACCACCACCACCAGCACATCCGCCCGCTCAGCCTGCTTCTTGGCTCGGCGGACACCCTCAGCCTCGATCACATCCTGCGTCGCCCGCATCCCCGCCGTGTCAGCCACAGTGACAGGGAATCCACCAATATCCAGCATGCTGGTCACCACATCCCGCGTGGTGCCAGCAATATCACTCACGATTGCCACATCACGCCCGGCCAACAGGTTGAGAAGCGTACTCTTCCCCGCATTCGGCTTGCCCACAATCGCCAACGCAATACCATCCCGCACCCGCGCACCCGCCTGCTCACCTAAGGCATTCTGCAAGTCACCCATCAGCGTGTGCACGCCCTTGGTCAGCCCCGGCGCACTCAGCACATCCAACTCTTCGTCGGGGAAGTCAATGGCCGCTTCCACCTGCGCCAACAGGTGCATCACCGCCGTACGCCAGCCTTCAAAGCGCTCGCCCAACGCACCATCCAGCTGACGCAACGCCTGCCGCCGCTGCACATCGGTCTGCGCCGCGATCAGATCCGCCAATCCTTCCGCCGCGGTCAGGTCCATCTTGCCATTCATCACCGCCCGACGCGAAAACTCTCCCGGCAACGCCATCCGCACACCATGGGCGAGCACCGCGTCCAACACCGCCTGCACTACGGCACGCCCACCATGGCCCTGCAACTCCACCACATCCTCACCGGTAAAACTGGCCGGCGCCCGAAATCCCAGCGCCAACCCCTCATCCAGCTCTTCGCGTCCCAACCGAAACTTCCCAAACACCGCCTTGCGCGGGCTGGCTCCCTCTAAAGCCGCACACACACTGGTCCCCACTTCCCACGCCCGTGGCCCGCTTAACCGGATCACCGCCACACCCGACGCCACCGGCGCCGTGGCCAATGCCACGATGGTATCCCCCGCAGGGTAGCTAAAAGATGCAGTCAGACTCTCATTCATGGCATGCATACTGTCCTAAAACACGAAAATGCGCTAGCCTGCGGGCCGATGATTCTCGTGCCCCGCCCTGCCCCCCACCTTCCGCGCACACTCGCCGCACTCGAGGCCGCAGGCCATACCGATATCTTCCCCCTGGCCCTCAGCCATCCGGAATCCATCCCGGTAACCGCACCGGCCAGAGTCACCGCTCTGTTCTTTACCAGCGTGTTTGGCGTCCAACCCTATCTGCCACAAGTACCGGCTTACTGCGTCGGACAAGCAACCGGCATTGCCGCCGCCACAGCCGGCTATCAGGTCGCCGCCACCGGCCAGACCGACGCCGCCACCTTCGCCCAAACACTCACCTCGCTCCCCAAGCAGCACTTCCTGCACCTGCACGGCGACCATGCCGATCTCGACTGGCACGAGATCCTCCACAAAGCCGGCCACAGCGTGACCCCCATTCAAACCTATGCCACCCATCGCATCCTCACGCTGCCGCATAATGCGCAAAATGCCTTGGCGTCATCCGGTAGCCACACCCTCACCCTGCTCTTCTCAGCGGGCTCCGCTCAACACTTGGCAAAGCTCTATAAACACGCCAACATGGCCCCCATGGGTACAGCGATTGCCTTGAGTCCCGCCGTGGCTATGGCCGCAACGGCTTGGCCCACGGTCATAACGGCTCCCACCCCTACGCTGGAAGGCATGCTGCACGCCCTCCACCACACCAACCACAAACACAACTAGGTGTATCTTGAAACTTCCCGCCCGCATCCTCATCCCCAGCATTGCCCTGCTCACAGTCGCCGGTGCAGGTGTGGGCTATAAGCTCTATACCGAATACAACGCCACCAGCTCAACCACCGTGGCCGCAGGCACACCCCTGCCCCCCACTTCCAATAGCCAGATCGCCGTACTGCCAAACCAGGATGGCCTCGGCACGCCCGTCACCACCTCCACCGAAGTTCTGCCTTCCACCGCCAGCATCACATTGCCACCGGCCGAAACGAGCGTAAGCCTCCATCCCACGGCCCCCGCCGTGTTCGACCCCACCGCCGCCCGACTCGGCACCACGCTCAGCCTGCTGCTGAATGCATGGCCGCAAGGCGGCATCCTCCCACGCCAACTGGCCGCCGCGGCTTCGCAACTGGCCGCACAAACCGGCCAGCCGCAACTGGCACAGGCCGCCAACACACTGCGTAGTTCCACCCCGCGGGAAGGTCCCATCACCCTGCAGGTGCTGCTGCTGGAATCCGCCAACACCGTCACCCTCACCCCGCCGGAAGACCTGCCCCAGAATGACGTGCAGGCCGAAGCCGAAAAATCATGGTTCCGCAAGCAATTGGAAAAGGTCATCCAGATCTCCAGCACACCCGCCACGCAAAACCGCTGGACCGCCGGTGTTCTCGCCGTGCAGCAGCAATTGGTACGCGGCGCCGTGACCGATGCCATGGCCGCACTCGAAACCGCACCCTTGGAAAACGATCAACGTCTGGAACCACTTCGCCGCCTGACGCGTGATTACCTCAGCCAGACGGGTAAACTGAACCATCTGGTCACCACCTACACCAATACCTACCTTCTTAAAAACGAAGACCAATAAAGCTTAAAGTCGCCCGACCCCATGAAAACCGCCCTCCATGCGATCCTGATCTTCATCATCCTGCTCATGGCGGTACTCCTGCTCGGGCAATTGGGCTCGGCTCCCATGCCGGTCAGCATCACCATCGCCGAGCACACCGCCACCACAACCGCACCGGTGGCCATTCTGGTGGGCCTGATGGTCATCATCGCCGCCTTTTATCTGGGTCGCTTCACCGGCTGGATGCTGCGCCTCCCCAACTCCATGCTGCGCCGCCGCCGCGAGAATGCCAACAGCCACCTCGCCGATGCCTATGCCGCCTTTGCCATGAACGATGGCCCCACAGCCCTCAAGCATCTCAAGGCCTATACACCGGATTCCGAAATCCACGCCGATCTCGCCGATCTGCTCACCCTGCAATTGCCCGCCGATCCCACGTCACCACCGCCGTTCTTGGAAAAAAAGCTCGCCAATCCCAGGCTCGCAGCCCTCGCATCGCTTGTCGCCGCGCGCTTCTATGCACAACAAAATCAATGGGACGAAGTGGCCCGCATCACCGCCATCGGCCGCCAGCATATTCCCACCAACCCGGCGCTTTTAGTTCTGCAATTCAAAGCCTTGGTCAATACCAACAGCCCCCAGGCCGGCGATCTTCTCCCCGCCCTCAAACCCCAGCTGGGTGCTGAACGCACCAAGCTACTTGGTCTTATCCTGCAAGGCCCCAACACGCTCACCGCACGTCCGTTGCTCGATACCCGTTGGGTCAAGTCCATTCAAACATGGTTACCCACCGCGTCCGAAACCTTCCCCGAAGCCTAGTCGTCAAATCCATATTCCATGACCAAAAAGCCGCCGATCGATCCTGCCTGGGCCAAGGAAATGGAATCCATCCGCCCGCTCGGCACCAAGGCTCCCCCGACACCGGCTCTTCCCAAGATGCCCGCGCCGACCAATCCAGACATTTACACACTTCCCGCCAAACCCAAGCCCATCATGGGTTGGAACGAAGCCCCCGCCTTCCCCATCACCTCCAACACCGCTACGCTCATCTGCGGCCATGCCCCGCACATGGAATCCCACCTCTACAAACATCTTGCCCAAGGCAAACTCCGCCCCACCGCCCTGCTCGACCTTCATGGTCTTGGCGAAGGTGATGCGTGGATGGAGTTGATCGACTTCCTGCATAAGTGTGTCGATAACGACCATCGCACGGCTCTCATCATCCACGGCAAAGGCACCGGCTACGGTCCCGAACGTAATATGGGTGTCATTAAGTTCCAGATCGGCACCTGGCTGGCTTCCCACCCCAAGGTCCTCGCCTTCCACACAGCACAACAAGCGGATGGGGGCACCGGCGCTATCTATGTGTATTTGAAGCGCTATCATCGTTAGACTTCTTGCATTGAGGCAGAAGGTTCGTTGAAAGGTTATTCGCTATGTGTCTTCGTCGCTGACGGCATTTTGCCGCTCATGCTTCGACTTCGTCGCGCATGAGCTTTGCAAGCATGCCTGTCTCTGGAATCGCTTTAGAATACGAAGGAAAGGCGTCCCCTCCCTTCAAAACCCACCCCGCACTCCGTAGCTAATTGCGTGGCATATCAAAAGCCTGACATCCTTCTCCCCAACCGCCTGTGAATTCTCTCCCTGAAGCTTGGGATAAACTCAGGGATAACTCCTCCACTTACCCCCAAGCTTTCTCCTCCTCTTCTCAACAGGGATAACTTCACCACTTATTTTTACCTTCAACTCCGGCAATCCACACCAACTCCACAAACTTATCTCTATGAAGATATATCCCTTTCCCAACTTACCCCCACAACCCACAGCACAAGAGTAAAGAACATTTCTCTCTTCTCTTTTCAAAAAACTCTCTTTCTCTTTTTTGCTCTTTCACGAGAAGTGTCTCGTCATCACTTTTTCAGACATCATCATCTCTTGGAATTCTTCTCTGTATTAGGTAGGGTGCGCGCATGAATGACTCCCTCCTTGTACAAGCTCTTACCCGTCAACCTGTCAGCCGTCCCCCGGTCTGGTTGATGCGTCAAGCGGGCCGTTACCTGCCGGAGTACCGCGCCATCCGCACCCACTTTAAAGACTTTATCCAGTTCTGCCTCTCCTCCGAAGCCGCGACCGAGGTCACGGTCCAACCGGTTGAACGCTTTGGTCTGGATGCCGCGATCATCTTTGCCGATATCCTCACCATTCCCCATGCCTTGGGTCATAAGGTGACGTTCTCCGAAGGCCATGGCCCCCGTGTCAAAGCCTTTACCTCCGCAGCTCAACTCACCGAGATGCGCGCTCGTCTCACCGACATCCCCGAACTCCTCGCCCCCGTCAGCCGTACCATCAGCCTCACACGTGCCGCGTTGCCAGCTGAGAAGGCCGTCATCGGCTTCTCCGGCGGCCCCTTCACATTGGCCTGTTATATGATGGATGAGAAACCCTCCCTCGGTATTCCCAACACCCTGCGTATGGCGCGGGAAGAACCCTCTACTTTCGCCGCTCTGCTCGAATGCCTTACCGAAGCCTGCACCACCTATCTCTGCAATCAGATTGCCGCCGGTGCCAACGCCATCCAGATCTTCGAAAGCTGGGCCTTGGCCGCCCCGGCTGATCTCTGGCCCAGCGTCGTGCAAAAACCGCTCCTTGCCATTGCCCGCAACCTCAAAGCCCAATATCCCAACACACCGATCATTCTCTTCCCCCGCGGGGCCACCCAAGCGCAATTACAGGCACTCACCGCCGAACATACCGGTACCTTCAACGCGCTCTCGCTGTCGACCGAAACCGACCTGTCGTGGGCCCACCACACCCTGCAACCGCATATCACGTTGCAAGGTAACCTCGATCCCGAACTGACCACCGGCGAACCCGAGCCCCTGATCGCCGCCCTCACCACGATGCTCAACACCGCTGCCCGTCAACCGGGTTACGTGGTGAATCTCGGCCACGGACTCACGCCGCAAACCCGGCCCGACAATGTGCAGCGCATCGTCGATACGGTTCGGGGTTGGCAAGCTTAAAAAGGGGGTCTATGCTCGTCACCATGAACTGGGTCTCCGCTGCTACTTTCCGTCGTCCGTCCAAACCGATGCTGGCGCTCATGTCGCTGGCCGGTATGGGGGGTACGGCCCTGTTGTTCCTGCACCTGATGCAAACCTCAGCCCCGTTTGCTGAAACGGTCGCCTTGGTCAGTCCCGATCTCGCCACTGCTCTTAGCTGCAAGTGCCCGTGGTGCTCCCCCGCCTGTTCCCCCCCGGCCGACCAGATCGGCATCCAACGCTTCGACAACCTGAACCTCACGTTCTAATGTCAGAAAAAGGCCCCTCGGGGCCTCTTTCAATGAGGGGAGGTTACTTCACCATCTCAAGGTTGCGCTTGGCGATCCAGCCACTGGCGCCGGGCGCTTCCACTTCGCACAGGGTCTGGTTTTCAACGTCTTTGCACTCACCCAGCTCAACCACCACACCGGGGGCCAGGCGTGCCACGATGGGGCTGCCGATGCTGGCACTGCGGCTGATGTTGGAAGGCGTATCTTTGCCCCCCACCAACGCGGTCACGCGGCGGCTGACCATGCCGATGTACACCCAGCCTTCTTCGCCTTCCACATCACGCAGTTTGTAGTAGTTGTCATAACGGGCCATAACCTCCACCGGATATCCGGCCCGCTGATACACCCACAGGATGGGATACTGGTTACCCGGCCCGCTGCGCACGTTCACTTCGGTTTTCTTCAAACTGCCAAACCACGGAAACGGCGATGTGCCGGAAGCCTCCTGTGCATGGGCCGCTGTTGCCAACACCATGGCCACGCCGAATCCGCAAAATGTCCGAATCTTCATGTCGTCACCCTAGCTTATAAAACGCGATACGCCAACGCCTCGGCAAGATGAGGTTTGCCGATATGTTCCTCACCGGCCAGATCGGCAATGGTGCGTGCCACACGCAATACGCGGTGGTAACCGCGTGCCGAAAGTCCCATTTTCTCAGCGGCCGTGGTCATCAACTTGCGCCCGTCTTCATTCAACGGACAAAACTCATCCAGCAGGCGCCCGTTCAATTCGGCATTGCACACCACCCCTTTGCCATCCAATGCGGCAAAGCGGGCGGTTTGTAGGGCGCGGGCGCGGGCAACACGCGCCGCCACTTCCGCAGTACCTTCCTTGGCAGGGGGCAGGTTCAAGTCGCTGATCTTGACGGCCGGTACACTCACCCGCAGGTCAAAACGGTCCAGCAACGGCCCACTCAGCCGTGTCGTATAGTCCTGCCCACACACCGGTTGCTTCTTGCACCCTTTCTGCGGATCGCCCAGATAGCCGCACGCACACGGGTTCATCGCCGCAATCAGTTGGAACCGCGCCGGATACGTCACATGCGCACTGGCCCGACTGATCGTAATGGTGCCGGTTTCCAATGGCTGACGTAGGGTTTCCAATACGGTACGCGGAAATTCCGGTAATTCGTCCATGAACAACACACCACGATGCGCCAAGCTCATCTCGCCGGGTTTGGCTTTCAATCCGCCACCGGTCAGGGCCACGCTGCTGGCGCTGTGGTGGGGGTCACGGAAAGGCCGCGCCGTCATCAATCCCCCCTCGGCGTCTGCACCCAACGTACCGGCCACACTGTGGATCATACTCACTTCCAGCGCTTCGGCCGGAGAGAGCATCGGCAATAGGCCGGGCAACCGCGCCGCCAGCATGCTTTTACCGCTGCCGGGAGGCCCGCTCATCAGCAGGTGGTGGCCACCGGCCGCAGCAATTTCCGCCGCCCGTTTGGCACCTTCCTGTCCGCGAATGTCGGCCAGATCCCCCGCCAGTAAGGCGGTATTGTTGCGGGCCTTGGGGTTCAGGGGCATCATCAGCTCGTCGCCACGCAGATGGCGGATAAGCTGATGCAGGCTTTCCACCCCATACACCGCCATCCCCCCCTGCAAACTGGAACTTTGTCCCGCCCACGCCGCTTCCGGCCCGTTCGCCGCCGGTACCAACATCAGTCGCGCACCGGTACTCGCCGCATGCAGTGCCGCCGGCAAACATCCCGCTACAGGTCGTACCGAACCATCAAGCCCCAGCTCGCCCATCGCCACCAAACCCTGCGCACTGTCATCAGGTACGATGCCAAACGCCAGCAGCAATCCCAGTGCGATCGCCAGATCATAATGACTACCATCCTTGGCCACATCCGCCGGACTCAAATTCACCGTCACCCGCTTGTCCGGCAAGGCGATGCCCAGTGCATGGAAAGCGCCCCGCACGCGGTCGCGGCTTTCCTTCACCGCATTGCTGGCTAAACCAATGATGTAAATGCCTTGCAATCCGCCGGTAACCTGTACCTCTACCTGTACCGGCAAGCCGTGCAAACCCTGTAATGCGAGTGTCGAAACGTGTGCAACCATAGGATAAATCTACCAAAGGCCTTCGGTTATCACTAGCCGCTCCGTTGTGTGGGCGCTTAAAGCACAGGCGGCACCGTCGCTGTTGCATTCCCTTGCAATAAGCTTACAATGTATCCAACCGCCGCTTGCCAAAGCTGAGGACCAGTTTTATGCCTGCATCACCATTTCTGCCGGCATCCCAATGTCGGGATGCCGTTTTTCCAAGGAGACGATCCATGACCGCCCCCTCAAATATATCTCGCCCAAGTGAGAAGCCTCTCGATGTATCTCACATGAAGCCTCTCGGAATTCGTGCCGTGATTGCCGCTGCCTTTGCGCTCAGAAAGCCAAAGGTTGTAAAATCACTCGGCCCGATCCACGGTACTGACTGACTCAAGTCTCATCATGTCGCGCGTACCGCCTTCCCTCTCTGGGGGAAGGCGGATTTTTTATAGCCCGTATGTAGAATCCTATGTTCACAAAATACGGCGGGTTTCTGCGGAGATATCCCTAAAAAAGAAAGGTTTTTCACCCCCTTGCCAGCCTCCCCTCACCGGCGTAAGCCAAACGCCGAACTTATGCATTTTTACACACGGGGAGCCTTAAGCATGCTGAACCGCGAACTGGAGGATTATGACTATTTCTATTTTCTGAAACAGGAACCCGGCCTTGGCCATAATGCCCCTCCTGCTGAAAGCCGCAGAAAACCGAAAGCTGTGCTCATGCCGCTTCCCCAGCCGTCACCCGCGCACGATAAGGTGCCCGAGTACACCTCTTCCGAAGCGCTGCTGTATTGGCAGTTTAAAACGTTTCTGCGGCGTTGCGCGATCCATGGCCTGCCGGCCATCGACCGCCAGCGTTACGAGCGTCTTCTCGCCCGCTGATCCATGCCGCCCCCGGGGGCGGCATGTCTGTTGGTAAGCTACGCTTCTCGCTTCATTTTCGGCATAATTTCTGTTAAAGAAGCCCCATGTCGCAAAAGTCCCTGTCCCACATCCGCAATTTCAGCATCATTGCCCACATCGACCACGGCAAATCCACGCTGGCCGACCGCCTGCTGGAAGTCACCGGCACCATCGACAAACGGGTCATGAAGGACCAGATGATGGACACCATGGAGATCGAGCGCGAGCGTGGTATTACCATCAAAGCCAACGCCACCCGCCTGCACTTCAAGGCCGCCGATGGCCAAACCTACCAGATGAACTTCATCGACACCCCCGGCCACGTCGATTTTGCCTATGAGGTGTCGCGCTCTCTCACCGCCTGCGAAGGTGCGCTTCTGGTGGTGGATGCCGCTCAGGGCGTGGAAGCCCAAACCCTCGCCAACGTCTATACCGCGCTGGAAAACGACCTCGAGATCCTCCCCGTCCTCAACAAGATCGACCTCCCCGCCGCCGAACCCGAGCGCGTCAAAGCCCAGATCGAAGACCTCATCGGCCTCGATGCCTCCGAAGCTCTGCCCTGCTCCGCCAAAACCGGTATGGGGGTTGCCGCCATCCTGCAAGCCATTGTCGATAAGGTTCCCGCTCCCAAAGGCGATGTCGATGCTCCCACCAAGGGCCTGCTGGTCGATGCCTGGTACGACAACTACCTCGGCGTGGTGGTGCTGGTGCGTCTGCTGGATGGCTCGCTCACCCGCGGCTCCAAGGTCAAGCTGATGAACGCCGACCGCACCTACATCATCGACCGCGTCGGCATCCTCCACCCGCAGGAAGCCCAGCGTTTCCGTGCCGTGGATACCCTCTACGCCGGCGAAGTGGGCGTCTTCACCGCCGCCATGAAGGAAGTGGGCGACGCGCAGGTGGGCGATACCATTGCCGATTTCACCGCCGCCAACCACGGCCTCATCACGCCCCTGCCCGGCTTCAAGAACGTTCCGCCGCTGGTGTTCTGCGGTCTCTACCCCACCGAAGGCGATGACTACGAAAAGCTGAAGGACGCACTCGCCAAGCTGCGCATCAACGACACTTCATTCACCTATATCAACGAGCACTCGCCCGCCCTCGGCCACGGCTTCCGCTGCGGCTTCCTGGGTTTGCTGCACATGGACATCATCCAGACCCGCCTAGAGCGCGAGTACAACCTCGACCTCGTCACCACCGCCCCCAACGTGGTCTACCAGGTCCGCAAGATGGACGGCACGCTCATCGACGTCGAAAAACCGTCCGATCTGCCAGACCCCTCGCAGATCGACGAAATGCTCGAACCCTACATCAAGTCTACCATTCTGGTGCCGGAAGAGTACTTGGGCTCGGTCATTACACTGTGCCAGGAGAAACGCGGCATCCAGCTGGGCCTGCAATGGCATGGCAAGCGCGCCATGCTGACCTATCGCCTGCCGCTGAATGAGGTGGTGCTCGACTTCAACGACCGCCTCAAATCCATGACCCGCGGCTATGCCAGCTTCGATTACTCGCCGGATGGCTTCGAAGGCGGTGACTTGGTCAAGGTGAACATCCTCATCAACAACGAGCCGGTCGATGCCTTCACCATGGTGGTCCACCGCAGCATGGCCGAGCTTCGCGGCCGCGCGCTCATTTCCAAAATGAAGGAACTCATCCCGCGCCAACTCTTCGATGTGGCGCTGCAAGCCGCCATCGGCGGAAAAATCATTGCACGTGAAACCGTTAAGGCCGTGCGCAAAGACGTGACCGCCAAGTGCTACGGTGGGGATATCACCCGTAAACGCAAACTGCTGGATAAGCAGAAAGAGGGTAAGAAGCGTATGAAGTCGATGGGTAGCGTCGACATCCCACAGGAAGCCTTCCTCGCCGCCCTTAAACTCGGCGACTAAATCCACTCCAAAGCCCCAGTCAAAGGGGCTTTTTTGTATCTTGCCCCTTGAACTCCAAGCCGGTGCGACTTATGTCTGAAGGGTTCACATGTATTGCGTTTATTTCACTCAGAAGGGGAGAACCTTATGTATCATTCCGCTGAATCCTACTCCGCTCGCGCCCGTCGTGAAGATATTGCCTCCATCACGGATGCGCGCGAACCCAAGCGCAAAAAGGAAGCCCGTGCCAAACGCCAGCATCGCAAGCTGATGCGTCGTCACAGCAAGGCGCGTACGCACTAACCTCTCTCCCTCTCATTGCCAAGGCCGTAGCACTCGCTACGGCCTTTTGGCATATCATATGCCTCAAAAACAGCGGGCCCCCGAGAAAGGGGGCCCGTGGTGAGTCGAGTCGAAAGTCAGTCTAGCGGTTACGCTTCGGCGGCCGCACCTGCTCCTTGCGGGGAGGCGCGACACCACCGGGCTGCCACATCAGCTCAAAGCTGTCGGGAATCTTCTTCTCAGCCACCGCAGAACGGCGTTTATGGAAGAATTCCCGCGACATGTCGGTGTAGTCCTGGCACGGCATCACAAACACGGAGAGGCCGTGTGCCTCGCAGACATTCGCAATTTCCACCAGAACGGATTCGATGTAGTGCGGCTTGCGGTTCGAATGATGCGATCCGCTCGCCATATAGTCATCGAATGCCTCATGCACCCGCGCCGTCAAACGCTGGTACACATCGTCCGGAATCACGCCGGTCATCACCACATCCACCGGCTCCGGCAGAACCAGTTCAACCTCCAGCGGGAAAATCTTCGGAGTATCAGCGACCGGAATCGGCGCTTTCGGCAGGTTTCCAGCGAAAATGGACAAAGCCTCCTTCATCAGAGCCTTGCCGGCAGCATCCTTCAGTAGAAAGTGGCCCAGCACACCCGCGTTGGCCGGCACGTGATTGTTCACGTCCCGAAAGTGATCGTAGGCATGCGGTGCAAACCGCTCGCCCTGAGCATGGCTGAAACCATGATCCTTCAGAAATGTGGCAAGACTGGCTTCCACACGGGAACGATCACGAATTTTCAGGTCGTCAGCATTAACATTCATATTCATGGCGATCTCCCTGCCATATACAAGCCGGATGTTACCGGCACACACGAGGGCTTAAGCCCCCAACGAAATGCTTAGAAGTAAGTTCTGCATCGACATAGGGCGTACCGGCCCTGTGCGCAACCCTATTACCGAAAAAAGCCCGCCAACCGGCGGGCGGTGGCGGGCCTAAACCCCGCGTTTTCTAAAGATAGCCCCCCCATTTGCCACCGGGTCCACCACCCGCGCCTGCGTCCGCAACCGGCCCCGCGCTTCGGTAATCATGTCGTGCAGCAATTCCGAGAAACCCACGGGCTGCTCGGCCTTTTCCCACAAAAAGTAGCCAAAGCTGCCGGGCAACGGGTTCACTTCGTTAAACCACAGCTCACCAGTTGCCTCATCGCACAAAAAGTCCAAACGCGGCGCGCCACCCAAGTCCACCGTCTCAAACAGTGTCTTGGCCCAGCCGCGGATTTTGTCGACACGCGCGCCGTCCAGTTCCGGCGGGTTCAGTACACGGGTGGCGCTGGCCATGCCTTCACTGACGGTACCCAGCTTGTTGCCGAGCTTGTCCAAACCGCCCCCGCTCAGGTATTTCGATTTGAAATCAAGGCTTTCCCCTTCGCGCAGGGGGCGCTCGATGGCGCTGGTCACGATCTCACCCGTGGCCGTACGGCGCACCGCCACATTGTACTCCACAAGGTTGGGAATGCAGCGCTGCACCAACGCCGCCGTATCCAACCGGAAGACTTGCGCCACCGCCGCTTCGGCATCGGCCCGATCCTTGGCCACCCGCGCGCCAATGCTGCTGCCGAGGAAGTTCGGCTTCACAAATACAGGGTAAGTCCCCTTCCACGCGTCCAGCTTGGTCACTACATCGGCACCCCGTGCCACATACAAGGTCGCGGGAGTGGGCAGACCGGCCGCGGCGGCAGCACCCAGCGTCCACATCTTGTTGATGGTCAGGCCCATGGCGCCCACACCACCGCCTACACACGGAATCCCGTCCGCGGCCAGTGCACCTTGCAAGGTGCCATCTTCGCCCCAAGTCCCGTGCAGGGCCGGAATCACCACATCGAAGCCGAACGTGCGCGGCTTTTTAAGTAAACCCCCACTCACTTCCCGCAGCACCCAGCCGCCGTGCTCACGGCTGTTGCCCACCGGCAGGGTCACGCGTACCAGTTGTCGCTTCAGCGCCAGGTCCGGCAGGTAGTTCTTGCGCTCCCGCAAGGCATCACCCACCCACCACTGACCATCTAAGCCGATATACACCGGAAAACCGTCATATTTAGCAGGGTCCAACGCCTCTAAAATCTGCAAACCGGTCAGGATGCTCACATCATGTTCGCTGCTCAAACCGCCAAACAGGACGGCAACTTTGGTTCGGGTGGGGGTGGTGGCCATCAAAAACAGACTCGGTCTTGTTACTTCTTTACTGCACCCATCCTACCGAAATCCGCGCCTACCACCAAGGATCTTTGCACCCGCCTCTGCATTCCTCTACAAATATACAGAATTAATCGACCGACTGCCGCCATGCCCCAATCCATCCGCTTCGAACACAACGCTGCAACTCTCCGTGCCGAACCGCTCACCGAAGCGACCGGCCCCGTCCGCTTGGTCTGGCTGCACGGCTGGGGCCAATCGCGGGAAGGTCTGCGCGCCATCGCCGAAAGCCTGGTACATGCGGGGGAAAGCTGGATCCTCGACCTCCCCGGCCACGGCGAAGCCCCCAACCCGCCGGAACCCTATTCCCCCGCCAAATACGCTAAACTGGTCGCGGCATGGCTCGCCACACAACCCGCCTGCCCTACCATTATCCTAGGTCACAGCCTCGGCTTCCGCGTCGCCATCCACCTCGCCGCGCAAAAGACGCCGGGCCTGATTGGCCTCGTCTCACTGGCCGGCGCGGGCGTGCCCAAGATTCTCTCGCCCAAGCAGGCCGTGCGCCGCAAATACGTGCAACTGCTCATCAAGCTGGGCAAAGGACTCAAACCGATTCTCGGCGATATGCCCCTCAATCGCCTGCGCCAACGCTTCGGCAGCACCGACTATCTGAATGTCAGCCCGGACCTTCGCCCCACCTTCCTCGCGGTCGTCAACGACAACGTCGCCAACCTCTGCCCGGAGATCTCGCTGCCCACCCTCCTGATCTACGGCGAGTCCGACACCGAAACACCGCCGTCGGTGGGTGAACGCTTCCGCAGCCTGCTGCCCCAAGCGCAACTGCACCTGCTGCCGCACCAAACCCATTATTCGATCGTGGCCGGCGGCCGCCATGTTACCGCCCCCCTCATCCAGCAGTTCCTGCGCACCTTGGCCCTCTAATATAAGAAACGAGAGCCGCCATGTTCCCCCTCCTGCTCGCCGCCTCCACCACGTACTTTACCACGCTGCGGCTGCGCACTTACCTGCATCCTTTCCAGCAGGAGGAATATGACAACACCCGCCTCGCCCAATGGTGGATCGAGAAACGCGCGTTCGATCGGTATGCAAGTCTCGGCCTCGCCATTGGCGTTCCCTTTGGGTTTTGGCAACCGTTGGCGCCAGTTCTCAACGCGATCGTCTGGCTGGTTTTAAAAAGCCGTCAGGAGCCGGATCCCACCCGCACCGCCAAAAAAGCGCTGGTGATGACCCCCCGCGCCACCCACACATGGTATCTGGCGTCACTGCTCGTGGTGCCCGCCATCGTTGCGCTCGCTGTTGCCCCGGTGGCCCCATGGCTTCAAATGCTCGGCCTCATCGTCCTCATCCAGATGTTACCGCTTGCGTTGATGATCGCTAATATCTTGCTTAAGCCCTTGCAATCCTACCAGAATCGCAAATATCTGACCGAAGCGCATACACTTCTCGCCCGCCTCGCCCCCACGACAGTCGGCATCACCGGCTCGTTCGGTAAAACCAGCACGAAATATATCCTCAATCATATACTTGGCAGCAGCGCCCCCACACTTTCCACACCCGGTAGTGTGAATACACCTCTCGGTATCGCCCGTATCGTGCGCGAGCAACTTCAGCCGCAGCACCAGTATTTCCTTGCCGAAATGGGCGCTTACGGGCCGGGTAGCATTGCGGGCCTCTGTAAACTCGCTCCCCCGAGCATCGCCTGCATTACTGCCGTCGGCCAAGCTCACTACGAGCGCTTCAAATCACTCGAAACCGTTGCGCAGGCCAAATTCGAGATCCCTGACGCCCTCTGGCAACCCCGCGTCGCCCAAGCCCCCGAATCCTATGTCCTCGTCACGTCCCGCCCCGAGATCCTGCGCGGCCCGCACGACTATTATATAGAGAAGGCCGAAGCGACCTCGACCGGCCAAACCCTCACCCTTGCCCATGGCGGAACTTCGACCCCCTTCCACGCGCCCATCCACGGCGCCGTTCAATCCGGCAATCTGGCGGTTGCCTTTGCCGTGGCATCCGAACTCGGCCTTCCCGCTAAAACCATTGCCGCCAGCATGGCCACGGCTCAACCGGCCCCCTATCGCCTGAATGTCCAGCACAACGGACGCCAGACGATCCTCGACGATTCCTATAACGCCAACCCTCAGGGCTTTGCGGCGGCATTGGAGACCCTCAGCCTTCAGGCCCATGCCGATCCGGCCCACCCCCGCCGTCGGGTGCTCATCACGCCGGGAATGGTGGAACTGGGTAAGGCGCACGATGCCGAGCACGCCCGCCTCGGCGCTCTCGCCGCCACCCATGCCGACGTTATTCTCGCCATCGGTCCCGCCCGCATTCCAACGTTCATCCAGGCCGTGAAACAAAACGCTTCACAAGCTGAGCTTCATACGTTCCCCTCGCTTCAAGTGGCCCGCACATGGGTGCAGGCCCATGGTCAACCGGATGACGTGATCCTCATCGCCAACGACCTGCCGGACCGTTACGAATCCCGCTGGGAACTCTAAACGAAGCCCCTCGCGGGAACTTTATATTCATCAGATGTTTATTGAGTAAGGAAATACTTGCTCATTCGCGCGCGTCGAGATAGGTATACATCTGTTGCATAAAACACGTTTTTTCACCCTCGCCTTTCTCTCGGGAAAGGCGAAAAACCTGAGGTTTTGCCATGCGCAAATATCACAAAAACACGAGCCTCTTCGTTCTGCTGGTCGGCATGACAGCCTCGGTTGGGTATGCTGCCGATGCGGTTGTTCCGGTTCCGCCGGAGGCCAAAACCACGCAACTCACACGCACGGTACCCTGCGCGGTGCAAAAAGTGGAGGGTCACTGCGAGGTCGAGATCAAGCTGGAGGAGTTCGGCCTGAATAACCTGACGCTGAATATCACGACACCCGCCCTCACCGCCGCGCCGGTCGTTCCCAAGGCAATCCTTGCGCCACAAGTGGCTGGGGCGGTTGTCCTGACTGAACCCGCGCCAGCGTTTTCGGCAACGCAGGAGCCGATTACGGTGGAATCCATCCAGCTCCGCTGCGGTTACAGTGTCGAACTGGCCAGCCGTATGATCGCATATCACAGCGTTTATACCGGCAGCGAACGCCAGCTGATCGCGCTCTACTGGGACTGGGAGTGGTACGAGTGGGCCTGTTCCAAACTCTATGCGGGCCGTCATCGCTATGCCAGCTTCCCCTAACGATTCAAGCAACGGCACCGGTTTCCCCGGTGCCGTTGGTGTGGGGGGTATAATCCTACCGCCAGCCAACCAAGTGTAAAAAAACGGTTCAAAATCAATACAGCGTTCCGCGTGGAACTTGACGAATTCACGCCCCGCGCCTATCCCATAGCGTATGAACACATCCCTACCCCTCACTGCCACCTACGACGTCATCATTGTGGGTGGTGGCCATGCCGGTTCTGAAGCCGCTGCTGCCGCCGCGCGCATGGGGGCCAATACTTTGTTATTGACCGGAAATCTCGATACCATTGGCCAGATGTCCTGCAACCCCGCCATCGGGGGGTTGGCCAAGGGCCACCTGGTGCGCGAGATCGACGCACTGGACGGCATTATGGGCCGCATGACCGATATAGCCGGCCTCCAGTTTCGCATGCTCAATGCCAGCAAGGGCCCGGCCGTACGCGGTCCGCGCGCACAGGCCGACCGCAAGCTCTACCGCGAAGCCGTGCAAACCGAGCTTTTGAATACGCCGAACCTCACCATCCGCCAGTCGGAGGTCATTGATATCGAGCTGGATGATCAGGGCCGCGCGCGCGTGGCCGTCTGTTCCAGCGGATGGCGCTTCGGAGCGGAGGCGATTGTCATCACCACCGGTACCTTCCTGCGCGGCCTCATTCACATCGGTCAGCAGCAAACCACCGGTGGCCGTGCCGGAGAATCCGCCAGTATCCGTCTGGCCGATCGCTTTAAAGCTCTGAATTTTAAGGTGGGACGCCTCAAGACCGGTACCCCGCCGCGCCTTAATACGCGTACTATTAACTATAGTCATCTGGAAGAACAGCACGGCGACACCCCGCCCCTGCCCTTCAGCTTCCTGAATTCCACGATTTCACAGACACAGCTGCCCTGCCACGTCGCCTATACCAATGAGACGACCCACGAGGTGATTCGCAGCAATCTGCATCGCAGTCCCATGTACAGCGGCCAGATCGAAGGGACCGGTCCGCGCTACTGTCCGAGCATCGAAGACAAGGTGGTGCGCTTTGCCGAGAAGACCGGCCACCAGATCTTCCTGGAGCCGGAAGGTTATGATTCGCTTGAGGTTTATCCCAACGGGATTTCCACCTCGCTACCGATCGATGTCCAGCACGCCATTCTCAAAACGATTCCCGGCCTCGAGAATGCCGAGATCCTGCGCCCCGGCTACGCCATTGAGTACGACTACATCGAGCCGACCGAATTACGCCATACCCTTGAAACCAAAAAGATTCCGGGCTTGTTCCTCGCCGGCCAGATCAATGGTACCACCGGCTATGAGGAAGCGGCCGCCCAGGGTCTCATGGCCGGTCTTAACGCCGCCCTCAAGGCGGCGGGCAAATCGCCATTCATTCTGTCCCGTGCCGAAGCCTACATCGGTGTGCTGATCGACGATCTGGTCACCCGTGGAACCAGCGAGCCGTATCGCATGTTCACGTCGCGTGCCGAGTACCGTTTGCTGCTCCGTGCCGACAATGCCGACCTCCGTCTCACGCCGCGTGGTGTTGAGATCGGCTGTATCGCATTGCAACGCAGGGTTGCATTCGAGGCGCATAAGGGTCAGGTTGCCGATCTCTTTGCCTACGCACAAAGCACCAAAGTGAAGCCAAGCTCCCCCCTAGGTGTGCAAGTTGCACAACTCGCAGGCAACTATGCTACTACATCTAGTGTATTCGATGTCCTGAAACGCCCCCAAGTGACGTTGGAGTGTGTAAAAACTTATTTACCAGAATTGGCGCGGTTTTCTGCCAATTCGCTCGAACAATTGGAGGTCGAAGCGCACTATGACGGCTACCTTCAGCGCCAGCAGGCCGACGCACAACGCCTCGCCGAAGACGAGCTGCTCGAAATTCCCACCTCCACCGACTATGCCGCTATCGGGGGTCTGTCCAATGAGGTGAAGCAAAAGCTCCAGTTGCATCAGCCTCCCACCCTGGCTGCGGCCTCCCGCATCTCAGGCATTACGCCGGCGGCCTTGCAGGCGCTGTGGCTGCATTTGCGTAAAACTGCCGATAATTCAGGGGTTAACGCGTAATGGAACGCATGGAACAGCTGCTCGGCCGTCCGCTCACTGCCGCGCAAATCCAGCAATTTCAAGCTTATGCGGGCCTCCTGCGTCAATGGAACCCTAAAATCAATCTGGTGGCCCCCGGTACCCTCGCATCGCTGGAAGAGCGTCACCTTCTCGACTGTGCTCAGCTGGCCCCGCACCTCCCCCTGAACGCGGGGGCAAATATCCTCGATGTTGGCTCTGGTGCTGGTCTTCCGGGCCTTGTGCTGGCTATTTTAGCCCCTCAGCACCGTTTCACGCTGGCCGAACGCGACCAACGCAAGGCCGCATTCCTCCATACCGCCATCTTTTCCTTGGGTTTAACCAACGTTAAGGTGCATGCCGCCGACGTAACAACGCTTCAAAATCAATACGATGTTATCACAAGTCGCGCATGGGCCGACATGAAAGCCATCCTCACCCTCACCAGTCCCCTCCTCACGGAACAAGGGGCATGGTTACTGCTTAAAGGTAAGGCACTCGACGTAGAATTAGAGGCTTGTGAAACTTTGTTTCACCTGACAATCGCCCGCACTCCGAGTATAGTGCTGTCCATCGACGGTGAGCACGGATGGATCATCAAGCTCTCGCGGGTCGGGGTGGAACTCGCACCGAGTTCCACGGGAAACCCCCCTGTGGCCTAAACAGCCCAGAGGTTTTTTCCCCTCCCCGAATTCGCCCTGCCCTCACCGCCGCGTCGCACGTAGCGCATCCGTTCCTTTTAAAAGGGGGGAACGACACTAGGGTTCAAGATGGGGAAAAAATCATGACAGCGCGGATTATCACGCTCAGTAATCAGAAGGGCGGCGTCGGCAAAACCACTACCGCAATCAACCTTGCTACGGCTTTGGCGGCCTGCGGCAATCGCGTGTTGGTAGTAGATTTCGATCCTCAGGGGAATACGACCACCGGCTTTGGTGTGGATAAACGCAGCCTCAACCACAGTACCTACAGTCTGGTCATGGGCGATTCCGATCTGTCTCAGGCCACCGTCGCCACGCAGGTGCCGAATCTCTGGCTCGTGCCCAGCACTATTCACCTGAGCGGTGCGGAAGTGGAATTGGTTCCCGTCATGGCACGTGAAAACCGCCTGAAGGACGCCCTCCTCCCCGCCATGGAGATCTACGACTACGTCTTTATCGACAGCCCGCCGTCCCTCGGCCTGCTGACCATCAACGCGTTGGTCGCCAGCACCGATGTCTTTATCCCTCTCCAGTGCGAATTCTTCGCCATGGAAGGTCTGAGCCAGCTCTTCAAAACCATCGACCTTATTAAGCGTAATCTCAATCCGCAGCTGGAACTGCTCGGCGTGCTGCTGACCATGTTCGACAAGCGTAACAACCTCGCCCAGCAAGTGGTGAACGATGTCCGCGAGCACTTGGGCGATAAGGTCTTCGACACCATTATCCCCCGTAACGTCCGCCTGTCCGAGGCTCCGTCCCACGGTGCTCCCGGCCTTATTTACGATGTGAAGTCGCCCGGTTCCCAAGCCTACATCCGCTTGGCGGCCGAGCTGATGCAGCGCCTCACCGTGCCCGCCGTCGTGCCGGGTGCACCGGCTGCCGAAGCTGCTCACGCCGCCTAATTCACCCATCCCACACTCCCTACTATAAAGAAGAAGGACCCGCGCCATGACCGATACCAACAACTCGCAAAATCCGAACACCCCCCAAGCCCAGCCCTCCCCGCTCCAGTCCGTGGCGCTGCCGGGCGTCACAGCCAACCCGCAGGCTCAGGCCGGCACTATTGCCGCCATCGCCGCCGCACAGGCGGCCGCCATGCAGGCTCAAACTCCTAAACCCGCCCCCACCGCTCCCGGTAAGGGGCTGGGCCGTGGCCTTGGCGCATTGCTGGATGATACCGCCGCCGCGGCGGTAGCGCCCCAAAACATAGCTACCGGCCAGCAAGCGCAAGCGGTCAAGGGCGATACCACCCTGCCCCTCACCGCGCTGATTCCCTCCACCGTGCAGCCGCGCCGCCACTTCGATGACACGATGATCGAGGCTCTCGCCTCCTCCATCAAGGCCCAAGGTGTACTCCAGCCGCTGCTGGTGCGCCCCGCCAAAATGCAGGGCCAGTATGAGATCATTGGTGGTGAACGCCGTTGGCGCGCCGCCAAAATGGCCGGTTTGTCAGTCGTTCCGGTGATTATCCGCGAGCTGGATGATGGCCGCGCCCTCGAGGTCGCCTTGGTCGAGAACGTGCAACGTGCCGATCTCAACCCGCTGGAAGAAGCCGCCGGCTACCAGCGTCTGGTCGCCGAATTCAGCTACACCCACGAAGATATGGCCCGCGTCACCGGTAAATCCCGCAGCCACATCACCAACCTGCTGCGCCTGCTGGCCCTCCCCGAAAAGATCAAGGAATGCGTGAATAACGGCCTGCTCAGCATGGGCCATGCCCGTGCGCTGCTCGGTCTGGCGGAAGATCCCGAGCTGCAGCTGCGTGCCGCCAACCGCGTCATCAAGAACCAGCTGAGCGTACGTGAGACCGAAGATCTGGTGCGTAACCTCGTGCGCCCCAACCAACCCGCTCGTGGCCGCCGTCCCGCCGATCCGAAGATCTCGGCACTGGAAACCCTCATGCAGGACCGTGTGGGCCTCAAGGTGGCCATTCGCCAGAAGGACGCCAAGGGGGGCGGTAGCGTGCGTATCTTCTTTGATAGTGTGGATGAACTTTCCACCCTGCTCAAGCGCCTCAGCACCCAGCAGCAGTTGCTCCAGACGCAAGCCGTGCAGGACAACCGCACCGAAGGTCGTATCGACATCTAGTAGGTATGTCAAAAGGATGCCGGTGAGAGTAAGCACCAACTTACTTTTCCGTCCCGAAAACGCACTTTTGATCGCAAAGGCCCCGCTCAGGGGCCTTTTTGATGCATCTTGCATACGGGCTGCATACAGCGTGCAGGGGGCAAGGAAAAAGATCTAAATCTTCTCAAATTCTGTAAATACTAACTTACTTGGGCGAAGTATGAAAGGCAGGGGCTCTGCAACCCCTGCGTGTGGGCTATAGCGGCCCGGGGGATGGCGGGGTGGTGTGAATGTATGCACTTGCTCCTCAAATGTCACACCCCTTCCCCTGCATTCCGGGCCTTGCATTGACGCCTCGCTGCCGCCCAGACCACAGTGGCCAGACCGCAAGACCTGCAACACAAGTTTGAGCGGACAACCTAATCGAAAAAAGGGAATACACCCCATGAAAAAGACCCTTCTGGCCACAACCGCGTTTGCGTTTGTCGCCGCACATGCGTCCGCTGTAGATGTGGAAATGTACGGTCAGGTCAACAAAGGCCTCTTTGCCTATGACGATGGCTCCAACACCGATTTCGTAGTGGGCGACAACGCCCTCAGCAGCACCCGCTTCGGCGTCAAGGGTGCGCAGGTGCTCGATAACGGCCTTACCGCCAGCGTGTTGTTCGAAGGTGAAATGGCTTCGAATGCCACCGATGCCTTTACTCAAAACCAGGCGGGTACCAACTCCACCACTCCCACCAGCAATGGCGGCAGCTTCGAGCAACGTCAGGCCCGCGTCGGTTTGTCCGGTAACTTCGGTGGCGTGTACATCGGTCACCAGAGCACGGCCATCGATGGCGTGCTGACCCAGGACCTTGCCGGCGCGCAGGATGTGATGTCGGCCGACTTCGCCCGTATCGGTGGCGGTCTGGTTCTCCGCAACAAGAATAACACCTTCACCACTACCTCCGTCGCCGACCTCTCCTCCGACATTGCCCAGAGCCGTGAAGACAGCGTTCGCTACGACAGCCCGATCTTTGCCGGCTTCCAGGCCCGCACCAGTGTCGCCCAAGGTGGTAACGCCGAAGGCGCTCTGTTCTATGATGGCTCGATCGCCGGCCTGAAGGCCAAGGCCGCCGCCGGTGTACGCTTCAATAACGAGGAAGCCAGCACCACTCCGGTTGCCGACCGTGAATACGTGGCCAGCGCCAGCTTGGCTCACGCCTCGGGTCTCGCCGGTACGCTCGGTTACGTGAAACAGGATTCCAAGAACAAGTCGGAAGGCGAATCCTGGTACGCCAAGGTGGGTTATGCCTGGGATGCTTATGAAGTCGCCGCCGATTACGGCCTCAACGATGACTTCAGCGCTGTTGTCGGTAACGACAAACTCCGCGCCTATGGTCTCGGTGCCCAATACAATATGGGCAGCGGTGTCAGCCTGGCGGGTCTCTACCGTAAGTTCGACAGCAATGTCACCGGCACCAGCGGTCAGGATATCGACCTCTATGGCGTCAACATGCGCGTCAAGTTCTAAGCTTGAAACGCATTCAGGGGCCCTGTTGGGGCCCTTTTTGATGCGGAATGATCCCAAGTGTATCGGGTAGCTCCTAACGCTCCGTTGCGCCGCTAATGGGCGCAGGGCGGGCAGTTGGCTTGACAAAGCGCAGCCCCCTCGCCACCATCGCCCTCAAGTCAACCTCTGCCGCTCACTTTCGCAGAGAAAAACAAAGGAATTTCAATATGCCTCGCTCACTGTTCACTGTCACCGCCCATATCGCCGCAATTGGCCTTGTCGTGGTCGCAGGTGCGGGTTTAAGTGCTTGCAGTAGCTGGAAAAATATCCAAACCGAGGCGCCGGAGGTCAACCCCACCGATATGCCCAAAGGCCCTGGCCTCCTCAGTGGCGAATCCGGCAATCTGCTCGACGCATTCAAAGGCTCAGGAAACGGCCAAGCCACTGAAGCCAATACCAATATCGGTGTGAATATCTACCTCTGGCGGGCTGCGCTGGAGAGTATCGCCTTCATGCCGATCACGCAGGCCGACAGCAACGGCGGTGTCATCGTTACCGATTGGTATTCGCAACCAAATCAACAGGATGAGCGCGTTCGCGCCAACATCCTCATCCTCGGCAAATCCCTGCGTGCCGAGGCCCTTAAAGTGACTCTCTTCCGTCAGCAACGCGTTGGAAATGAATGGAAAGATGTCGTCGTGTCCCTCGCCACCACCACCGCGCTGGAAGACACCATCCTCACCAAGGCCCGCGCTCTTAAAGTGCAAACCCTTGCCAAATAAACGCTCTTTGCAAAAAGAGGCCCTCGGGCCTCTTTTTCTTTCCTCTCACCCCTGCTACAACTAACGCCATGAATACCTCTCCGCAAAAGTATACGCCCTCCGAAATTGAACCTAAATGGCAGGCCAAGTGGCTGGAACACAATGCGTTCTTTGCCGATGTCGACACTTCGAAGCCCAAGTATTACGTATTGGAAATGCTGCCCTATCCGTCGGGTCAATTGCACATGGGTCACGTGCGTAATTATACGCTTGGGGACGTGCTTGCCCGCTTTAAAAGAGCGAAAGGTTTCAATGTGATGCATCCTATGGGGTGGGACGCGTTCGGCCTTCCCGCAGAGAACGCCGCCATCAAGCGCGGCGTTCACCCCCGCGACTGGACGCTCAAATGCATTTCCGACATGAAGGCCATGATGCAACGCTTCGGCTGGAGTTATGACTGGACCAAGGAAGTGGCCACCTGTCTGCCGGAATATTACGGTCACCAGCAGGCGCTCTTCCTCGATCTTTACGCTAAAGGATTGTTCTATCGCAAAAATGGCTTAGTGAACTGGGATCCCATCGATAATACCGTTTTGGCGAACGAGCAGGTCGTAGATGGCAAGGGCTGGCGCTCCGGCGCTCCAGTAGAGCGCCGTGAAATGCCTCAATGGTTCATGAAAATCACGGCTTACGCGGAAGAACTTTTGGCCGACGTGGACAAATTACCCAACTGGCCCGAACGCGTTAAAACCATGCAAACCAATTGGATTGGCAAATCTCAAGGGCTTCAGTTTAGCTTTCAGGTAAAGGATAATACGGGCAAAACTCTCATAGAGCCCCTCGAAGTCTTTACGACGCGCCCGGATACTCTTTACGGAGCCACTTTCTGTGCTATTGCGCCCGAGCATCCCTTGGCACAACTGACCGCACAGTCTGATCCTCAAGCGGTAGACTTTATCGTGGAAGCTCAAGCGCTTGGTACCGCTCAGGAAGCGATCGACAAAGCGGAAAAGAAAGGCTTCAAAACACCGTTCACCGCCGTGCACCCGCTTACGGGGAAAAACTTGCCGATCTTCATCGCCAACTTTGTTCTTTCGAACTACGGCACCGGCGCCCTTATGGGGGTTCCGGCGCACGATGAACGGGACCATGCCTTTGCCACCAAGTACGATTTGCCGATTATACAGGTTATTCAGTCAGATAGCGCCTTGCCGTATACAGGAGATGGTGTCCTTATCAATTCGCCCTTGCTGAATGGTCAAAGCGTGCAGGAGGCTAAAACAAACCTTATCACCAAAGCTGAACAGGAAAAGTGGGGCAAGGGCGTCACTCAATGGCGACTGCGCGACTGGGGCATGGGGCGTCAACGTTACTGGGGCGCGCCTATTCCCGTTATTTACTGTGAAGCTTGCGGGATTGTGCCGGTTCCACGTGAACAACTGCCGGTTAATTTGCCTTACGATGTCGAGTTTACCGGTATGGGTAATCCTCTCGCCAACCACCCTACTTGGAAACACGTGGAGTGCCCGGTTTGTCGTGGTAAAGCGCAGCGCGAAACCGATACCATGGATACATTTATGGACAGTTCCTGGTATTTTATGCGCTACCTCTGCCCTGAAGCCGGTCAACCTCTTGAGAAAGCTGCGCTGGATTATTGGATGCCTGCGGAAGGTGGTGTTGACCAATACATTGGTGGTATTGAACATGCTGTTCTTCATCTGTTGTATGCGCGCTTCTTTACCAAAGCCCTCCGTGACTGCGGATATGTAAGCGCCACCGAGCCTTTTACTGCTCTTCTGACACAGGGTATGGTGATTGGTAACTCATATCAAAAAACCGATGGAACTTACCTCTATCCCTCGCAGGTGGAGCAGCGTGACGGCGTGTGGATCGAAAAATCCACCGGAGAAACCATTACAGTTAAACCGGCTGAGAAAATCAGTAAATCGAAGAATAATGGGGACAGTCCGGACGGTCTGATTGCTAAATACGGCGCCGATACACTACGCCTCTACATGCTCTTTACGGCTCCACCAGAGCGCGATCTTGAGTGGTCTGAGACCGCGATTGAAGGTGCTTGGCGTTTCTTGAACCGCGTTTGGAACCTTGCAGAAAAAGCTTCTCAAATTGAAGCTCTGCCGGTTGAGATTAAATCGGAAGAGGAAAAAACACTAAACCGAAAGATTCACCAAACGATTGCTAAGGTGACGCAGGATATTGAACGCTTCCAATACAATACCATGGTTGCCGCGTGTATGGAGCTTGCAAATGCTCTGGCTCCCGCTGCAGAAGCCAGTCCGGCACTATTCCGTGCAGGTGTGATCAATCTTGTGCGTCTATTGAATCCCGCAGTTCCTCATATTACCGAGGAAATGTGGCATATGCTGGGACACGAACAGACTCTTGCAGGCAGCGAATGGCCGCAATTTGATGCGGAAGCTGTCAAAGACGATGCGATTACTCTGATTGTTCAGGTTGATGGCAAACTCCGTGCGCGTATTCAGCTGCCTGTTGATATTGCGGAAACCGAGGCATTTGCAGCGGTACACGCGTCCGCTGAAGTTCGGCCTTGGTTGGAGGGTAGAACGATTGCTAAGCAAATCTACGTTCCAGGTCGCTTGGTTAACATCGCGACTGTAGCTGTATAAGGGGTCATAACTTGAAAGGGCTTATCGAATTACGGTAAGCCCTTTTTGTTTACTTGATGGGAAATTTCGACATCCCCTCTCGCCAGTCGCAAATAACCTCGCTATGCTGCTGCGCATGAAAATCTCCCCGTTCTTACGTCTTTCGTTGTTGGCTTCGGCTACAGTTCTCATGTCATGCAGTTATTCTCCTCTCTATGCCCCGCAGGCAGGAGCCTCTTCTGCAGCCCATCGTATGCAGGTCGGATCGGTTGGTGTGGATTTGGACAAGCGGAACGTGGGAGAGAGACGCGTTGCTCAGACCGTATCTCAGCAACTTAAGCTGGATTTTCCCAATGCGGGCGCAGATATGGACACTTTAACAGTGGCGATTGATGAGGAGGAGACGACTTTGGCTGTGCAGCGCACGGCGACCATTCAGCGTGCGGAAATTCACCTGACCGCTCATGTGAATTTGCAGGATGCTGACGGAAAAACGCTTCTGACAACAAGCCTTTCGACGAGTGCGCCATATAACGTGGAAAGCACGCCACTTAGCACCGAAACTGGTAAAACATACTCCCGTCAAACCGCGGCCCGCAACCTTGCTGCGGAGATATCGCGCCGTGTATACCTCTACTACAGCACTCACAAGATGCCGGAGTCAAAGCCGCTTGGTGCAGCAACGCCAAAGCGGTAAGAGCTGTGGTCGCCATATATCCCAATCAGCTGGCCCAACGGCTTAGCTCCCTCCCTCCGCTGGTTTTACTATGGGGTGATGACGCGGGGGCATTACGCCAAGCGGCCCAGCAGGTGATTGTTGCTACGGGAGTGGATGTTTCTGATCCATTTGCTGCGGAAAAGATAACTTTGACAGACGTGTTGGCCGTGCCATCGCGTCTTGCGGATAGTGCGCAGACCATGAGTTTCACAAGTCCTCATCGTCTGATTCATATTACAGGGATTTCAGGCGAAGAATCTGCGTCCACATTGTCAGCGCTAACAGTGGCTGTAAAAACAGCGCTCGAGTTCTCGTTAAGTGCTGTAACGATTGTGCTGGCGGTGCCCCGTTGCTTAGAAAAGTCATCGGCGCTTGTTAAGCTTGTTGAGAGCCATGCAAACGCCCTATCTGTCAGGTTTTTTGTGGATAATGCAGGCGATTTGAGTGCGTTTTTGCGCAGCGAGTTTCAGGCAGCAGGTGTCGCAGTTGAGGCAGATGCTCTTCAAGCAATGGCATCCGGCTTGGGGGCTGATCGAGAGCTTGCTCGACGTGAGGTTGAGAAGCTGATCTTGTATGCTGGGGAAGATAGTCCCATTTCAGCGATCCATGTTTCAGAGTGCTTGGCAGGCGCAATTCCTGCTGACGCATTTAGATTGGCTGATGCGGTTGGAAATCGCAATCGCGCTGAAACAGACCGCCTTCTTCAGGTCTTAATTCACCAGGGAGAAGATTTGACGGCACCGTTTAGCTTGGTATTGCGCCATTTGCAAAGTATACGGGCTGGGCAAGCGTTGAAGGTCAATAATCAGCCGGATTCAGAGATTCTGAAAATCACCGGAAAGTTAAAGGCTCCGCGTAATGTGCAGCAAGAATTTTTAAATCAGGTTGGTAGTTATCCCGCAGCGCGTTTGGGAACGCTATCCGACTATGCTTCCGAAACCCTTTCACAGGCACGTAGCGGTTATTTAGATCCTGTTTTAGTTTTATCGCGATCTATTCTCGGTCTGAGCGCCTAAAACTGTTTTAATGCGTTTTTAGGCGCTTTAGCGCCAGCGCCAGTTGCCAGAGTTGCCTTTAGGTTGGAGATTGGTGGGAATAGGTAGTGCGGGCAGTGTAAGAGCGGGTGATAGCACTTCGAATTGACGGCCTATGCGTACAACGTCCAAACCGCGTTCGCTTAAGCCATTTGCGGCAAATCGGAAAGATCCTCCGCTGCCATAAAAGCCCTCTGGTCGCTGAATCAAGTCATTAAGGGGTTGCTGAGTGCGTTGGTGTTCCGCTGCAATATCGGAAAGTAAACGTGCCGCATCATAGCCAACAACCGCTAAGGGAGTGGGTTTTTGATTAAAGGTCGAAGTATAGGTTTGCTCAAAGGCGAACGCTTTTGGAGGTGCTGCAAATAAGCTGCCTGCCATGCCGCTACCGCTTTTGAGTAAGACATTGTTTTGCCAAACGCCAGTCCCCAGCAAAAGCGCGTTGGAGCCGTTGATGTTGTAATAGCTGAGCTGGGCTTTGATAAGCGGCATCGCTGGTGCTGGGGCGGGAATAAACAGGGCGTCAAAAGGCAGATTGTCCTTTTCAGCCGAGCCCACAATTTCGCGAATGCTTGTACCAATATCAGTAGCTTTGGGGTCAAAGAACGCAGTTTTATGGATACTACCTCCCATTTGACGTACTTCGTCGCTGAAGGCTTCCGAGGCTTCTGTTCCATAAGGAGTCGAGGGAGCTAAGACGGCAAAGCGTTGCTTGCCTTGACTGATGGCTTCCCGAGCAATGAGGCGGGATTGCTCGCTGGGAAGGTAATTGAGTGCATATACTCCGCGCCCAAAAACGCTCTTATCATTGCTGAGAGCTAGAAGTGGAATGTTTTGACTGCTGAATACACTTGCCGCATTTGTGACATCGGACGCAAGCAGCGGGCCAACAACCACGTCTAGCTGTTGGTTGCGCAGATTTTCAATTGCATGTGCATCGGCGGCAGTATCGACAATCAGAAGTTCTGTTGTCGCTCCGCTGCGACCATCAAATTCGCGCAATCCAAGTTGCAAGCCATGAAGGATGCTGTTGCCTGCGTCGGCTAATTGGCCGCTTAAGGGGAGCATGACTCCGACGCGCAGGCCTTTCTCGCTGCCGGCTTGAGCGTTTGATGTGGTTGCAGAGGCTGTGCGTAAGCGCTCGTAGCGGTTGCGGTTAGGTTGTTCTAATAGACGCTCGTATTGGGCAAGCCAAGGGTTGGGGGTGCCGTAACCCTTTTCGGCTAGGTGGCGTTCAGCTAGTTGAAGAAGAAGATTGCCGCGAAGCTCCCCAATGGCTTTGCCAAGCGGGGACTCATCCTGAAGTGTGCCTTCAAGCGATTGAAGTGCTCTGGAGTCTTCGCCGAGTTGAGAGAGTGCTACAGCTAAGCCGTATCGGGCTTGAGCACGTGGTTCAGGCGCATCTATGTTCACGAGAGGTGTGTATAGACGTACAGCCTCTTTCCATTGGTTTTTGCGCAGGGCTTGAATGGCTGCGTCAAAACCATCTTGAACGGGGCTTCCAATAGCTTGGGTGGGCTGGGCTACAGAAGCTTGGGCGTGAACGTATGCCGTCGGTAGTGCAACGGCAACAATCACTGTGGTTGCAACAGTGGTGGAAAAAAGCGTTATTCTTCTATTCATGGAGCGTAGCGTACCCTTGCTTTATCACCTTGCCAAGGTCTTGGGGCCTCATCGTTGCGGCCATTTTGCGGAAAAGCTTGCCATGGTAAGCTATGCAATACGTGGTTTTGCACCCTTAAAGGTTCCTCAGAATCTGGCTCAAACCGATTTAATTGTGAGGCGGGGTAGTCTGATCGTGCTAGTTGAAGTGAAGTTTAGAGGGAGCCGGCAACGGGGACAATTTGCAGTAACGCCGAATCAAAAGCAGCGTTTGCAGCGGCAAATGCATGCAGTGAGTGGTCGCTTTTCTAACTGTACAGTCCGTTTGGAAGTATTCCTAGTATTTCTCCAATTTCCTTTTTGCAAGCGTATACGCAATCCCTACCTTTAGTGTCTACAAAGGTTGACGCAGGCTTTCTCGCTTCGTACGATGGAAGTAATAAGAAAGTCTTGCGATGAGTGTATTCACCTTCCTTCCCCTGAATCCTTCTAAAATTATGTTAGCTGGTTTGGCGTGTAGTGTGTTGGCGGGCTGCGCGCCAGTTGTAATGGGTGCTGCGGCTGGTGCGGGTTATGTGGGACTTCAGAATCGTACTTCCAAGCAAGTTGCTTCCGATACCGAGGTAAAGGTGCGTATCAAAGATAATCTAACTCAAGCAAAATTCGCTTATCTATCTGATATTGGTATTGATGTTTTTTATGGGGATGCTCTGCTTACAGGAGTTGTCCCGACAAATGCTGAAGGTGATCGTGTCCTGGATATCGTGCGACGCAGCCCCGGTGTTAAGAAAGTTTACAATGAGTTGTTCGTAGGGAGTGCTTATACTGCGGGTCAGAAGGCTAAAGATTCATGGATAGCCGCACAAATTCAACCGCGTTTGCTGGGTGCTCGTGATGCTTATCCATTGAACTATCTGATCACAGTCGTAAATGCGCATGTTTACATTATGGGCGATACAGAGACAATCGGAGAGAAAGATCATGTTATCCACATCTTAAGGACAACGCGTGGTGTTGTGCAGGTGCATGATTATCTAACCGTGAAGGGTGTAAATGCAAATGATGAGCGGGCAAATGTTGTACCGACGGATCGCGAGGGAGGCTTAGGGTCAGCTGCTCCCGCTGCTGCATTTTAAGCGCGTGGTTTGCTATGGGGGGGACGTATGTCTCCTTTATTTTACAAATGGTTGCCGTGATTAAGCATGATTTTTGTGGAACATTGTGAAATAAGTTCCATGTTTCTGTGAAACATGAGGCCCTTTCACGCAGGCTGAGTATGGATGGGCTTACATAGGGGCTGGCAGACAAAAAAGTGTTTCATAACTCCACGACAAAGTGCATTTAAAATGTGCAGCGGGGTAGAATCATCCCGCATGAAGTGTCAATATAAATGCAAGCAGTAATTGCAGTGATGTTTTGTCAG
>QFOU01000090.1 GCA_003241595.1 Pseudomonas fluorescens | reverse complement strand
GGTCAGCCTAACCATTTGGTCAAGCCGACGCCCACAAGCTCTGCTTGTGGGTGCCCTCCGTGCTTCGCACTCCGGCGCGGCTTACCGCGAGCGTTAGGCAACACAAAACATCCGCAGGGAACGATAGTGCATATCGAAAAAGTCACCTTAGAAGGGCATCGTGTTCGGCTAGAACCGCTTGAACAGCGACATCTGCCTGGCCTCAGGCTCGCCATCGAAGATGGAAAGCTATGGGAAATACCGGTCACTTTCGTACCGCACCCTGACCACTTGCCAAACTTCCTAGATGCTGCTGAAACAGCCTTCCACGCGGGAACGGAGTTGGCGTTCGCCACAGTAGACCGACAATCTGGCCAAGTTGCAGGCAGCACGCGCTTTCGCTGTATTGAATCCGCTCACCGTCGGCTCGAAATTGGTTTTACCTTCCTCGCGGCCGCCAGCCAACGAACCCACGTCAACACCGAAGCGAAGTACCTCATGCTTTGTCATGCGTTCGAGTCGCTGGGGTGCAATCGAGTAGAGCTGCTCACTGATGAGAGAAACGCCAAATCCCGAAATGCCATTCAACGAATCGGCGCGAAGGAAGAAGGTATTCTGCGCAGCCATATGGTGATGCGCGATGGATTCATTCGGAACTCGGTCATGTACAGCATCACAGCCACCGAATGGCCGTCAATCAAAGCCACCCTGCATGCAAAAATTGGTGTCGCCTAACTGGGCGTTCAACGCGGACGCCAACACTGGCCAAGGCTTCGCCATTTTATTGGCCAGTGTTGGTGCCCTGCGGCCTCCGGCCTCCGGCGCCGGTTAACTTGGGCGTTAGGCCACTACTCCCAGCAAGATGAACCCGTATTACATCTATGCGCTGAAAGATCCACGCACATCTCCTGCACAAGCCTTTTACATAGGCAAAGGCACAGGAAACAGGGCGTGGGAACACACCATTCGCGTCGACCAAACGCAGAAGGGCCGGCGAATCGCGGAGATACAAGAGGCAGGTCATTCCGTTGTCACCACTGTTCTCGCAGATGATCTCACCGAGATCCAAGCCCTCAAGCTGGAAGCTGAGTTGATCGGTGCCTTTGGGACTATTGCCAACGGCGGAACCTTGACGAATGCAGTCTCACCGTCGGGCCAAGTTTCAAAGGTGCGCAAAGGCCTCGTTGTCCCATCCGGCTCAGTTGAAAAGGCTCAAGTCGCGCTTGAGTTATTGAAGGCTGCGGTCCTAGAGCTGGCGCAGGCCAACCCCGATGGAATTACAAACTCCGATACGGCAAAGACCCTAGGACTGCAAAGCAACTACTTGGGCGGTTCGAAGGACTATCTATCCTGGAGCTTGCTTGGCCTCCTAATGCAAGAGGGCAAGATGGTGCGCGGCGAACAAAAGAAGCACAAAGCGACGGTCAAATGAACTCCAGCATGCGTCTATCACTGTGGCTTGAATTCACTCACCAAGTGCAACACCATGGCTGACGCAACGGCTCAGGCATTTGCCATCAGCCTAACCATTTGGTCAAGCCGACGCCCACAAGCTCCGCTTGTGGGTGCCCTCCGTGCTTCGCACTCCGGCGCGGCTTACCGCGAGCGTTAGGCCCATACATCACTAGGGAGACAAAGTGAATAAACGAACCAAATTCCTATTTTTTGCCGCTTGTTTCAGCGCATGTATCAGCGTGCATGCGACTTCCACAGCTCTTGCGGAAAAATATCTTCGTGCAACTCAAATTCCAGAAATGCTTCAGGCGCAAGTTGAAGGCTATACCGATCAATACGCCAAAGGGCAAGATGCGACTTATCGAAAGCGCGTTCATGACTACCTAGACCGCGTCATGGGATGGGAGGCGCTAAAAACTGAGTACTTGGCGTTAGTTCGAGACACCTACACAGAGCAAGAGATCAACGCGTTCCTGCGGTTCGTGGATACACCCAACGGGCGATCCATGAAGGCCAAAAATACAACTTTCGCGAACAAACTGGCTGCAATTGCTGCAAAACGAGCACAAGAGGTAGCTGCAGAACGCCAAATAAACGCCGAGTCGAATGCTGCAGACCAAGCAGACGCAACCTCCAGCGACCTGAGCCTCAGCAAGATTCAAAAATTTCAGACTGGCGACCAGATTTACTTCACTGGAGAGATCACAAATAACGGCAAAAAACTTGCTCGCGGCATTAGCATTGAAGCCAACCTGTTTCTCGGCGACAAGTTTGTTGATCAATACTCGACCTACGTGAGTGGCGCAATTCCTGCTGGTACATCACGACTGTTTAAGATCTCTTGCGGCTGCAAGGGAGCACCACCAGCTGAACATGACTCATTCAAACTCCAAGTCATTGCAGGCTACTGAACCGCTACGCAGGCCTAACTCGGCGGTCAAGCCGACGCCAACACTGGCCATGGCTTCGCCATTTTATTGGCCAGTGTCGGTGCCCTCCACTCGCTTCGCTCCTTCCGGCGCGGCTTACCTTGGGCGTTAGGCCGCAGCTTTGCTGCCGTGCGAATATGGTTCAATCGAGCATCAAACAACATCGCTGATCCTGGCTTGCCAAAGCCGGTTCGGCGTAAGG
>QFOU01000018.1 GCA_003241595.1 Pseudomonas fluorescens | reverse complement strand
CTTTTCCCCCTTCTTCAATACCTTTGCAGCCCCGTTTGGGGAAACGCTCAAACTGAGGTCGGACATGGCTGACCTATTCGCTGAAATGAGCGAGGACAGGAGCAAGCTGCGCGTTGTTTACAAGATAATGCCGCGGCACGAAGTGACCTTCATTGCGACGCATACCAAAGGCAGGCCTTCTGCCCTTGGCATTTCCTATCAGGGACAGGCTTTTAGCGCCCCCGACTGGGTGGAGCTTGGTGAGAAGACCAAAACGGCTTCTGGCGGATTTCCCAGTGAGATCTTGGTATTGATACGTCAGGTGGCGGGCGATGAGAACTACAAGGACCGCTACGAGCTGTATGGGATGTAAATCCATGACATGGAGTACGGCGTTTTGACGGCGTGCTCTGACTCTGTTTTTGCGCAACGTAAGAGGCTACCGATGACGCAAAGCCTACAACTCTACACAAAACCTTTTGAGGTTTTTAATGCTCCTGAAGCTTACCGGACACGCCAGTACTTCAGGGTTGTGCACAAGGACACCGGCAACTGGGCCAGTTTTGGCTTAGGTCTTGGTTGCTTTGTGATCCACGGCTACCTGAAAGGGCAGAACGTTGGCGCAGCTATTTCAGGTTTCATTTCTGAAGTGAAGGGCAACCCCATGCTGGAGACAGCGTTGCTAGGCCCTACCCCTCTGCTGGCACCCAACTGGGAAAAGCTGGCCGACCGAGTTGAGGCTTATATATATAGCGTTGAGCCGCCGAAGAAATCGTTGTTTTCGGACGTGACGATCCTCATCCGATCGTGGCCTGTCGTGTTCTCTTTTCTGCGTACGCTGGACGGAGGCACCGACCCGAAGGAACTGCCTTTCAAGCTGATGAACTACTGAACGAACGATTTAAAAGCCCGCCTGTACAGGCGGGCTTTTTGCGTTGCGTTTACGCTATTACGCGTGGGCTTCGATGGCTTGGCGGATGAGTTTGTTGACCAGTTCGGGGTTCGCTTGGCCTTTGGTTTCCTTCATGACCGCGCCGACGAAAGAGCCGAAGATGCGCTCGTTACCCGCTTTGAACTTGGCGACGGCGTCTGGGTTGGCGGCGACCACTTGTTCGCAGATGGCGGAGAGTGCGCCTTCATCGGAGATCTGGCTGAGGCCTTGGGCTTCGACGATGGAGGATGGCGACATGACGCTGCCCTTCTCGGCATTTTCCAGCATGATGGCGAAGACCTGTTTGGCGATCTTGCCGCTGATCTTGCCGGAGGTGATGAGGGCCACGAGCTCGCCGAGTTGGGTGGCGGTGACGGGGCTTTCGTCTAGGTCTTTACCCGACTTGTTCAGCACGGCGAAGAGTTCGACAGTCATCCAGTTGGCGGCCATTTTGGCGTCGGCTCCGCTCGCGATCATATCCAGATAGTAGCTGGCGTAGGTTTTCTCGCTGGTGAGCAGTGAGGCGTCGTAGTTGGTGAGACCGTAGTCCTTCATGAAGCGGGCCTTCAGCGCGTCCGGCAGCTCGGGCATCGTGCCGCGGATGGCTTCGATGCGCGCAGGATCGAGGTTGACCGGCAGCAGGTCCGGGCATGGGAAGTAGCGGTAGTCGTGGGCGTCTTCCTTGCTGCGCAGCGTGCGGGTTTCTTGGAGATCCGGATCCCAGAGGCGGGTTTCCTGATCGACCGTACCGCCGGATTCCCAGACAGCGACCTGGCGCTCGGCCTCGTGCTGGATGGCGTGCATGACGTGGCGGATGCTGTTGAGGTTTTTAATTTCGCAGCGGGTGTTTAGGTCTTTGGTGCCGATCTTGCGGACGGAGACGTTGGCATCGCAGCGGAGGTTGCCTTTTTCCATGTCGCCGTCGCAGATTTCGAGGAAGCGGAGGGTGGTGCGCAGTTTCTTCATGTACGCGCCTGCTTCTTCCGGTGTGCGGAGTTCCGGTTCGGAGACGATTTCCATCAGCGGGACGCCGGCGCGGTTGAGGTCGACGTAGGAGACGTTGCCGCTGCCCATATCGTGGATGGATTTACCGGCGTCTTCTTCTAGGTGCATGCGGGTGATGTTGATGGTGCGGGAGGAGCCATCTTCCATGTCGATATCCAGCTTACCGCCCAAGACGATGGGTTGGTCGTACTGGCTGATCTGGTAGCCCTTGGGGAGGTCCGGATAGTAATAGTTTTTCCGCGCGAAGACCGAGGACGGGTTGATGGCCGCGTTGATGGCGAGGCCGAGTTTGATACCGGCATCGACGGCGCCCGCATTGAGGACAGGGAGCATGCCCGGCATGCCGAGGTCGATCTCGTTGGCTTGGGTGTTGGGTTCGGCACCGAACGTGGTGGCGGAAGCTGAGAACAGCTTGGACTTGGTGGTGACTTGGGCGTGGACTTCCAGGCCGATGACCATTTCGTAGTTATGGGGGAGTGACATGCTCATTCTCCTTCTTTTAGTCAAATTTTGGTTTTAATCGGTTAATCTTTTTTACATGGGATTTAACAACCCAAGCCAGTGGAGTAAGTACACTTCCGTACAATGCTAGTAGCCAGAAAGGAATATTTAACCACCCTTCCTCACTTCCTCCGCTGTAGATAAGCCAAAGCATTATCACAATTAAGCAGGAAAAACTCATTACCATCATAACTGAATTTTCTAATTCACTTAGGCGTGGATAAAAGAATCTTGCAAACACGACTTTCACAGATCGTTTGAGGTCAGGGTATTCTCCTACGCACACACGATAAGTTATTAAATAAAGAGCATAGATAGTCGACGAGATAATAATAAGGCAGGAAATAAACCTTATCGAATCTTGCAGAGTAAATTGCACTAAATCCATTTGTAATTACAACTACATCCCGTTGGCGAATTGGGGGTGGGTGGTGTTACCGGCTGCGCGGATGCTTTGGAAGGCGGTGCCGTAGTCGGCCAAGAGCTTCAGCAGCCATTCGAGGCGTTCGGTGACGATCTCGTTGGATTTGGCGTGTTCGGGTTTGACATCCTCAATGAACATTTCGCCTGCGCTGCGGATGATGAGGTGCTCGGGGATGAAATTGATGCGGTTATTCTTGTAATTGAAGCTGCGCATTTCGGCGATGGGATACGCACCGCCGACGCCGCTGGACACGGACACCAGCAATGCCGGTTTGTGGGCGACGGTGGGGCCGTTGCCGAGTAGCAGGAACAGGTTGGTGAGTTTGGAGGAGACCATGCCATGGTACTCGGGGCTGAGGATGACATACGCATCGGCGCTGGCGAGTTCGGACTGGATGGGGTTCCAGAGTTTTTCCCATTTGGCGGAAAGGCCTTCCATGCCCCACAGGCCTTCGTCCCAGAACGGGAGTTCGGTGACGGCGAGGTCGAGCAGGTAGGTGCTATGGCCTGCGGCTTTCAGCTTGTCTTCAATGACACGGGCGATACGCGGGCTGTTGCCGGACGGGCGGTGGGAGCCGGAGATAATGGCGATTTTCATGTGGGGGATCTTTCTCTACTTAATATATATTAGGCGGCTTGCGCGAGGGTGGATTTACCGGCGACCCAGCGGGCGGCCGCGGTGGCGACGTGGGCACCGAACAGGCGGGCGGTGGCGCGGTCTTCCTGAGGGGGGTTGGATTCGGACACCGGGGCGCTCTCTGACGTGGTGCCGAGGCCGAGGTAGTGAGCGGCGCGGTTGAGGTTCTGGCCGTCTTGGGTAAAGGCGCTGGGCATGACGCCGCAATTGACCCAGACCATGCCGTGTTGGGCGGCGAGGACGGCGAAGCTTTGCAGGGTGGCGAGTTTATCTCCCGCCGGTGTGCCGGAGTTGGTGAAACCTGCGGCGAGCTTGTTGGCCCACTCCTGTTTGAACCATGGTTTGCTGGTTTCCTCGGCGAACTTTTTGAACGCGGCGGAGACATCGCCCATGTAAGTGGGGCAGCCGAAGATGATGGCATCGGCGGCGGCAAGGTCGTTCCAGAGGCGTTCGACGGGGTCTTCGATATTGTGAACGATGACGGAGGCACCGGCGGACTCGGCGCCTTTGGCGACCTCGAGGGCGACGGCTTCGGTATGGTGGTTACCGGAGTGATAAGCGATAACGATGTTGGCCATGGGGTGTGGGTATTCCTGTATTTAAGTTTTATTAGGCTTGGAAGGGCGGCTGGGTTTGGCCAGCCATTTGCTCCCATGCATGGGCAACTTGCAGGATGATTTCTTCGTTCCAGCGTGGGCCGATCATTTGCAGGCCGACCGGCAAACGAACGCCGTTTTCTTCAACAGTACCCGCATTGACCGACAAACCGGGCAGGCCGGCGAGCGAGGTAGGGATGGTAAAGACGTCGCCCAGGTACATGGCGACGGGGTCGTTGCTTTTGGCACCAATCGCGAAGGCGGCGGTGGGGGCGGTGGGGGCGAAGATGACGTCGACCTCGGCAAATGCCTTGTCGAAATCCTGTGCGATGAGTGTGCGGGTTTGCATGGCCTTGGTGTAGTAGGCATCGTAATAGCCGCTGCTGAGCGCGTAGTTACCGATCATGATACGGCGTTTGACCTCGGCACCGAAGCCTGCACTGCGGCTGTTGAGGTAGGTTTCGGTGAGGTTCTTGCCTTCCACGCGGACGCCGTAACGCATGCCATCGTAGCGAGCCAAGTTAGAAGCGGCTTCTGCCGGAGCCACGATATAGTAAGCGGCGGGCGCGTACTGGGTGTGCGGCAGCGAGATTTGCTTGATGATGGCCCCCTCGCCTTCGAACTGGCGGGTGGCGGCTTCAATCAGCGCGCGAATTTTGGGGTCGAGGCCTTCAATGAAGTATTCCTTGGGAAGACCGATACGCAGGCCCTTGAGGTTGAGTTTGCCCAAGTTGGCGCGCCACTGAGGCACGGCTTGCGGAGAGGAGGTGCTGTCCTTGGCATCGTGGCCGGAGATGACTTCCATCAGCAGGGCGGCATCTTCCACCGAACGGGTGAGGAAACCGGCTTGGTCGAGGCTGCTGGCGAACGCGACCATACCCCAACGGGAGCAACGGCCGTAGGTGGGTTTGATGCCGACGAGGCCGGTGAAGCTGGCCGGTTGGCGGATGGAGCCGCCGGTATCCGACCCCGTTGCAGCGTAGCACTGGTAATCGGCGACTGCGGCAGCCGAGCCGGAGCTGGAGCCGCCGGGGACGAGGGATTCATCCCACGGGTTGCGCGCCGGGCCGTAGCCGGAGTTTTCGCCGGAGCCGCCCATGGCGAATTCGTCCATGTTCAGTTTACCGAGGTTGACGGCACCGGCATCCCACAGCTTTTGGGTGACGGTGCTTTCGTAGGCCGGCACGAAGTTATCGAGGAATTTGCTGGCGGCGGTGGTGCGGACGCCGTTGGTGCAGAACAAATCCTTGATACCCAGCGGCAGGCCGGTGAGGGTTTGGGTTTCGCCTGCGGCAATAGCGGCATCGGCAGCTTTGGCGGAGGCGAGCGCGCCTTCAGTGTTGACCGTGAGGTAAGCGTTGATGGTGGGGTTGCGGGCCTCGATGCGCGCAAGGTGGGCTTGAGTCAGCTCGGTGCTGGACACCTCTTTGGCGTGCAGTTTGGCGAGGGCCTCGGTGGCGGTGAGAGTGAGGAGGTCTTGACTCATGTTAGGCGGCTTTCAGTTTGGACTAGCTAATTAGTTTAGATTTAAATTGGTGTGCGGCTTGCGGGTTAAAGGCGGAGTAGACCGCGTCCTTTAACTCCGGCTCGTAGAAGCGGGGGTCGGCTACGATCTGATTCAGGAAGGTATCGGCATCGGTGGTTTTGACCGTGATGATCTCCCCGCCATCGAGATTCGGTTCGGCGACCTTCTGGCAATTTCGGGCGATGTAGTAGTAGACCGTCCATTCGATCTTGCCGCGGAAGGGATTGGTGGCGAAGAGTTCCCAGTCATCTGAGGCAAGGCCGGATTCTTCCAGAAGTTCGCGCTTGGCGGCTTCGAGCGTATCTTCCCCCTCCTCTACGCGGCCACCGAAGAGGCTGAGGTAAGGGTCTTTATTCGGCTGCTGCTGCTCGGCATAGAAGACCACATCACCTTGAGTGGGCACAACGACCACGGTGTTGGGGCGCTTGAGGCATTCGAACGTGACGGTACGACCATCGTACAGCTGCTGCGGCCATTGATAGACATCGAAAATTTCGCCTTTGAAGACGCAGGTGGCGTGGGCGGGAATCTTGCTCATTCGTACGAAAACAGGCGACTACTCGACGATCTTCGGAACGATGAAGAAGCCTTGCTCGGACTTGGGCGCGTTGGCGAGCAGTTCGTCGCGGCGGGCGATGGGGTCGGCCGGAATGGCGGCGACATCGGCGCGCTCGGGACTGGTTTCCACATTTGCCGCGCTGGTGAGCGGCGGTACGCCTGCGGTGTCCAGCGACTGGATCTGTCCGACGAATTCGAGAATGCTCTCGAACTCGGACGCAAAGGCGGGCAGTTGCTCCGGGCTGAACTTAAGCCGCGAGAGGTTGGCCAGTTTTTCGATATCTTTATTTTCCAATGGCATGGTGAAGCTCTCCCCTACGTATTCCTTGACAATCAATGCCCAGCACCTTAACCCCATGGCATGGTTACGCGCAACCCCTTGGAACTGCCGGAAGTCGGCAAAATTTTGGCTCTGGACGTGGGCGAGAAACGTGTCGGCGTGGCGGCCTGCGATTCCGGACGTCGTTTGGCGACCCCGCGCGGGGTATGGCCACGCCCGTGGCAGGAGCTGAAAGCCAAGTTGATGATCGAAAAAACCGGTGGCGTTGTTGCGGTTGCCCTGGGTTTTCCGTTGAACATGGACGGCAGTGTAGGGCCGACGGCCACGGCGGTGACCAGTTTGGCCGACCTGATCGAGAAAGAGGTTGGGTTGCCGGTGCTGCTGTGGGATGAGCGGTTGACCAGCCGCCAGATGGAAAACGCCTTTTTTGAGCAGCGCCAAGGCCGACAGACCCGCGCCAGCAAAAAAGACAGCGTGGGCCACATGGATGCCGGTGCGGCCAGTGTGATTCTGCAAGGTGTTTTAGACCGCCTGCGCGCCTTTTAGGTGTATTCAATTGCCGTTTGACAGCTGGATAGCGGAACGCTAGGTTTGGGGAATCAACCTGTTTTAGCCCCTCCTCTCACCCCCTGCGAGGTTTGATATGGATACGACTTCTACCGCTCCGTTTCGAGTGATTATCAACCCCAACCCTACACCGGCACAACCGGTTACCTCTACTACCAAAAGCCGCAATTTCCGCAAAAGCGCGCTTGGACTCACTGTTATCAATAATGAGGAAGAGGTCACGTTCTCTCTGGTGCTCGGCTTTGAAATACGCTGCCACCTTGTTCCTCCCCTTGAAATCGGCGGAAACTATATTACGCACTTTCCGCACCAGTTTGATGCGGCCATGGACGAGATCATCGCCGATATGAGCCAACATGATGCGCAGACTGTATTTAGCTCGAAATCGTCACGGAAGCGCTTGCCTTCTACTGTTGAAAATCGGCTGGGTACACGACTACGCATGAGCCATTGCCGCGGACATGACCGGATTTGGCGCGAGCCATCCGAGATCTTCCGTAACGAAAAAGAGTTGAACCAGTTAACTTATTTCTTTCGGGCGCGGCTTTTACCCTACCTGACCGCCTTCCAGCGGCGTGGTTGGAAGGCTGAAATGCAGCTGGTGATCTACACCCCTCCGCCGTCTATCAAGCCAGTATGGTTTAAGAACTTTGAAACGGCCCACCATGTCAAGTGGGACGCGAGACCCTGGTAAGGCGCGTACATATATTTTGAAAAGGGCGGGAGATTTATCTCCTGCCCCTTCTTTTTTGCCGTTATGTTTGTTTGCGCTGTGTAACAAGGAGAGATTTGTATGAGCGAACATGTAACCATCTGGTGGCTGCGGCAGGACTTGCGGTTGAGCGACAACCCTGCGCTGGCATGGGCGGCGGAACGTGGGCGTGTGGTGGCGGTGTATATTCATGATGAGGCCAATGGTCGGCCACTGGGTGGTGCCAGCAAATGGTGGTTGCAGCAGAGCTTGAAGGACTTGGGTGGGCGGATTCCGTTGGTGGAACGCGTGGGCGAATACCAGCAGGTATTGCGCGAATTGATCGAAGAAACCAAGGCTGATGCGGTGGTATGGAACCGCTGCTATGAGCCGTGGGCGGTGCATCGGGACACTGACTTGAAGGCGTTGCTGAAGGATGAAGTAGGGGTTGAAGTACAGAGTTTCAATGCGGCCCTGCTATTTGAACCATGGGAGGTGAAGACGCTGGGTGGCACGGAATTCAAGGTATTCACCCCATTTTGGAAAGCGTGTTTGCAGAAAGAGGTGCAGGCCCCCTGCCCTGTGCCCAGCAAGATCGACTGGGTGAAAGGTTTGAAGAGTGAGGCGGTGACGTTGTATCCGCTAAAGGGTGAGCCGCAGTGGGCCGCGGGTTGGGAGAAACTGTGGACGCCGGGGGAAGATGGGGCGCAGGCCGCGTTGAAGGCCTTCTTTGCGGGTAAAGTGAAGGGGTATAGCGAGGGGCGGGATATTCCGGCCAAGGATGGCACCAGCAAACTCAGCCCGCATTTGCACTTTGGTGAAATCGGCCCCCGGCAGGTATGGGTGGCCGCCCAGAAGGACGGCAGTGCCGATGCGGATAAATTTCTGAGCGAGGTGGGGTGGCGTGAGTTTTCCCACCATCTGCTTTTCCATTATCCGACCATGGTCGATACGAACTGGAAACGGGCATTTGATGCCTACCCATGGCGCGAGCTGACGGGTGAGGCTGCGAAAGATTTTGAGGCGTGGAAACTCGGTAAAACGGGCTATCCGCTGGTCGATGCCGGCATGCGGCAACTGTGGCAGACGGGATGGATGCACAACCGCGTGCGGATGGTGGTGGCGAGTTTCCTCATCAAGCACCTGCGCATTGACTGGCGCGAGGGCGAAACGTGGTTTTGGGAGACATTGGTGGATGCCGATGCGGCCAACAACGCCTGCGGCTGGCAGTGGGTGGCGGGGAGCGGGGCGGATGCCAGCCCTTACTTCCGGATCTTCAACCCCACCTCTCAGGCCGAAAAATTTGATGGTCAGAACGCGTATATCAAGCGGTGGGTGCCGGAATACGGCACGAAGGACTATCCGAAGCCGATTGTAAACCATGAGGCGGCGCGCAAGGCGGCGATGGACGGGTACGCCAAAGTGAAGAGCTAAAAGCCCCCTGCCCTTGCTCTCTTCAACACACAAACGCCGCCAGATGAACTGGCGGCGTTTGGGGTGAAAGGCGGGTATTTCAGCGTTTAATGATGCTGAGAATTTCCCGGATTTCGGTATCGTGTGGAAGTTTATGTTTGAGAAGGTTGTGCAAGCCTTTCTCGGCAAGCTCGAGGTTGCGCATCATGCCACTGAACATTGCATTCGCTTCGGCATCGGTCAGATCGAGCTTGGCGTTGATTTCGTCGAGCTGTTTCAGAGTCTCGGCGAAGCTGCTTTGTCGGTAGCAGAAGATCTCGATGATCAGAGGATGGATGTTCAGGTTTTCCCACTGATCGGCAAGATCATCCCAGTCGGGCTCCACTTCCTGACGGCCTTTTAAGCTGTAGAGGATATCGAGCTTTTCGGCCATGGCAATGGCGTACTGGAACGACGGACGCATCAGCGAGAAGCACGCCTCGAACGAGTTGATAAGCTCGTAGCGGGGATTGACGACTTCCGGCAGCAGTTCATCGTGTCGGGGCGGTTGTTGCACCGGCTGACGCGTGGACTTTGTACGAAAGACGCTTCTGAGCTTGAAGCAGTCACCGACGTTGTAGAGCTCATTGGGATCGACGACATATTCTCCCGGATCACCCTTCATATTGTATTTCAGAGCGTAGTACACCCTTTCTTTGGCATTGAAGACGACGGTACGATCGTTACGGCGATCGAGGCGGTCTTCGGTATCCACCGAAAGAATGGCGATCACTTTTTTGTGAGCGATGGAGGGGTTGTAGTCGAGGCCCACTTCTTCCGCGGATTCGCCGAACAGCGCCTGAAGGAGGGTTTCCCCTTTTTCGACGGTGCCGCCGAAGTAACTTTCGCGGTTGCTGATGGTATCGCGCCCCAAGGCCAGCCAATTGTGCATTGCGCTGCCGGGTTTATAGTAAGTATCCAGAAGGTAAGATCCGAACCGTATGGGGGTGGTATAACCATCCACCGCGGTAAGGATACGACCTCCTCGTTGATAGGTCTTGTCCGACATGGTCGGCTCCTTTCGAAATGGAAGGGGAGATGGTTTCCAAGTCCTATCTAAGCTTAATTCATGCCAAGCGCAAGAGTTGTGTACGTTTTTTCAACTCGTATTATGCAGCAAAACCGCCGCCTGAATGGCGACGGTTTTGTTAATTCGATATCAGGCGACACAGGAGAGCCGGTCGGTCCGCAGGTCGTTCTGCCGCGCCTGAGACGCAATGAATTCCGGAGCGAAGCCAAGCCTTTTGAGCTGCTCTTCCAGTGTGCCGAACGGCAATGTGTCCTTCAGGCAGCCGGGAGCATCCGGCCACATGTACTCGGACTGGAAGCGTGACCGCGCATAGTTATATACGGACGACGGATCTCCCGAGTAGGAACGCTGCTTATGGAAGTAGTTCTCCGGCACCAGCCGCGGATTGAGGAACTCTTTGGTCAGAGCCTCCATCTGCGCCATACTTTGCACCGATTTGCGATAGACATAGTAGAGTTCGACATGCGACCCCGCATCCGGCTGCGTTGCGATGTTGCGCGTTTTGATATTCACGCAAACGGCCAGAGGGTGATTCATCACGTACTCAAACTTAGCGTTTCCCCGCAATAGGCTGGTTTCGGCCCTGCTGAGGGTAGTATGCGGGTTACCAAGGTCTCGCCCTTGCTGCGTAGCGCAGAGGAACGCAAGACGACCTTGCGGCGTAGCCCCCACCAGCGTCTCCCTGCGAAGGGTCGTCACCAGTGAGCAGACGGCAATACTTCTTGCCTTAACGTATTGAGATTTCATACCGGCGCCTTTCCGGTTTGAGGAAGCAATAAGTGATGATTCGGCACATGTTTAAAACACAACCTTAGGGTGCCATTTAGGGTGGTTTTGGCTGTGCTGCAAGTGGAAAATATCCCCATGCGGGGATATTTCTTTATCCATGCGATTTCATTGACTTAAACCGATGAAAAACTTACTTTCAACTTACTGGCAGCCCCTGTTAACGCAGGCGGACAAAGCGGGCGCCGTTACGGCCGGGCAGACGTTCCAGCTGGGCCACCCCGAAGATGTCGCCTTCCAGCTGGCGGCGGAGGATCTGGATGGCGGATTCGGTGCTGTCGCCGTTGAGCATGACGCGGTTGATGACCGCGTCGATGGCGCCTGCCGGCGAGTTGGCGTGGATGGTGGCCATGGAGCCTGCGTGGCCGGTGTTGATGGCGGAACAGAAGGTAAAGGCGTTCTCCTTACGGATTTCCCCCATAATGATGCGGTCGGGGCGGAGGCGCAGGGTGGCGTTGAGAAGGTCGTTCACCGCGGCTTGGCGCCCGCCTTCCTGGCCCTTACTAAAGTTGGCGAAGAGGAAGTGCACGAGGTTATCGTGAACCAAGCGCAGTTCCGGTACGTCTTCCAGCACTACCAGACGCTCGTGCATCGGCACGTGCTTGAGGCAGGCGTTCATGAAGCTGGTTTTACCGGTACCGGTACCACCTGAGATCAGGATGGTTTTTTGTGAACGGATGGTCTCGATGAGCAGTTGGCGCTCGTCTTCCGGCATCTCGTAGGAGTTCAGGTCGAACTCCCGCACGTTGGCGAGACGGACACCGAGAGTGAAGAGGCGTGCGTTTTGCTGACCTGCCACGAACTGGGCACGGTGGCCTCCCGGCAGCTTCACCGAGAGAATCGGGTTGGCCATGTTAAAGGTTTGGCCGGTACGCTCGGACAGGAGGTTCATCAGCGCGAAAAGGCGGTCGAAGTCGAGGGTTTCGTCTTCGAAGAAGGTCCATGAGCCGTCGTAGGCTTCGAAGCCGATCTGGCCCGGGCGGTTGATGACCATTTCTTTTTTACCTGCGATCTTGTCGGGTTCCAGCCACTTGAGGAAAGGTGCAGCGAGTTGTTTCTCGGCGGGGCTAAGGATGATTTCGGCGGCCATGGTCTATTCCATTTTTTGTTATGCGGAGCTTAGCCGTTTGCTTGGGCAACTGCAAGAAAGGCAGCCCCCTCCCCCCCTGATGAAGGGAACTTGGTGTGGCGTATGTGCGTCTTACTTGTTAGATTAGCCCCGAACAACGAGGTATGACGACCATGGCTTTTGTAGAGATTTATACGAAGGATCACTGCCCTTACTGCGTAAAGGCCAAGCTGCTGCTTGACCAGCTGAATGTGGACTACGTGGAAATTGATTTGAGCGAGCAGCCCGAAAAGTATGATGAGTTGGCGATCCGGCGGCCGAACGCGCGCACGGTGCCGCAAATCTTCATTAACGATACTGGGATTGGTGGCTGTGACGACCTTTACGCCCTGCACGATACCGGTCAGTTAAAGCCGATGCTGGAGGAGCTGGAGCGTCCGGTTACTTCTGGGGAGGAAGTTCTGTAGCCTCGGCCAGATAGCGCGTACGCGCGCTGGTGGAGCGCAGCCAGCATTGCTTGGCTATACTGAACTTAAGCCCCTGTACATCGGACAATTGCAAGCCGACCTTGCGGCACATCGCATCGAGCAATTGAGGGCTGTGGAAACGCGAAAAGCGGCGGCCACGGCTGGGTGTACGGCCGTAAACGTACCCCGACAGGAAGACATGGTAAAACCATGAACGCGGCTTGCGATTGATATGTGAAAAGATGATCAGGCCGCCGGGAACGAGGATCTGCTTGAGCACCCAGACCAGTTTGGCTGCGTTTTCGGAGTCTTCCAGCACATCCAGCGCCAGAATGATATCGAACTTGCTGGTATTAAGTAGTTTTTCCGGCCCGACATTATGGAAGGTAATGGGCGCGCCGAAGGAGACGGCGGCGGATTCGGCGGCGGCGAGTACCGTGGGATCTTCGTCGATCGCGGTGATATCGGCACCGGAGAGCGCCAAGAACTGGCCGATGGGCGATTCGCCGCAGCCGACATCCAGCAGGGTTTTGCCGTAGAGGGGGGCGGGATCGTCGTCGCGCAGGTTATAGTGCTTGGCGGCGCGCTCTAAGATATAGCGCTGGCGGAGGACGTTATAGTCTTTATAGACATCATGCTGCGCGCGCGGACGGCGCAAAGCCGCCGAAATTTGCGCGATAGACAGGGTTTGCATGAATTTTTTGCGGGCCATAAGAGCTGCATGGTGCCAAGTGGAAATGAATTAGGCAAGTTTTGATGTGCGAATCCTTACAAAATCATCATAAAAAGCTTGCATTACGGCATCAAATGAGGCATTTAGCCCCCAGTCGCTGCGTGTGAAATATCACGTACAGCAAGTTAAGACTTTGAAAGGATTGGTGATTAATATGGTACGTGTGGATGTTTTCCATAACGATGTTGAGCAGGCTCTCCGTCGCCTGAAGAAGCTGATGAACCGTGAAGGTTTGTTCCGCGAGCTTCGTCAACGTCGCTACCACGAAAAGCCTTTCGAAAAGCGCGCCCGTCTTCTGCGTGAAGGCGTACGTCGCAGCAAAAAGACTGAAAACAAGCGCAACTACGACATGTAGTTCGCATGTGAAAAGGCCCTGTCGATGACAGGGCCTTTTCTTTTCGTGTAGCGGGGGGGTGCCCGGTGCTAGGAGTTTGCCGGAGGCTGAGCCGGAGGCTGCCCACTCCTAGGCGGCTGAGGCTTAGGCGTAGCACGAAGGGTGTCGATACCCCTTCTGTGCTTCAGCTCTTCGTGAGCCTCTTCCAACTTTGCTTTCGCGCGCTAAGCTTCCTGAGCACTAACGTTCGTCATGTCGCCGATGTCCTTACCGAATTTGAATGCCTTTCTCGCAACATCCTCCATCTCAGCGACAACACCTCTGACATCATTGTTCGCCACAGCGTAGGCGGCATTGACCCCCTTAGCGGTAGAAACCTGATGCTGAAAGCCGATAAGCGCATTGCTATTCAACGTTTCGCGAAGTTCGATCTCACGCAAGAAAACGTCAAGATATGGATAGATATGATGGAAACGCGTCACCCGAAGGTTATTCGTTTTGATATCTTTCTTGACCTTTGTTTCAAGCGAGGGGATGCACGCATAGGCTACGTACAGCTTTGTCGCCGATACGCCCGTCTCCCTGTTGAGGATATTGACAGCTTCGGCCGTGGTCGTGGCCTTTTCGTTCGGAATGTCGTGAAAGTTATTCACGGCATCGATGAGCTTTTGCACATCCGGATGAGTCTTCATGCTACGAAGTTTCCGCTTCAGGAGAATCGTCCAGATAATAAACCCAATCAGAAGCAGCACGATTCCGACTTTCAGAGTATGCCAGAACCAGAGTGCGAGATCGTTAAGAAGTTCAGCATTCATTTCGTTTCTCCTTTCGCGAGAACACGAGAATTAAGAATGACCGATTTCAGGGCTATGGCCCTGCTAACAAACGGTCGATGATGGATCGCCCCGGCATTAACCAGGGTGTTCAGACTCTTTATGGGATGGCGCACAAGCTCTTTCAAGGACGGTTGCGGTATAGGGCCGGTTGGGATAGAAGGCTTTTTATGGATTTACGTGATCAAGGTACCAAGATTCTCGAACGCTTCGCCTCGGTAGAAGCTGATTTGCAAGACCCCAATGTTGTTAGCGATATCGGTCGCATGACTGCGCTCAACCGCGAATATGCGGAAATGAAAGACGTGGTGGACGCTTTTAAGGTGTACATCAAGCTTCTGGATTCGAAAGAAGAAGCTCTTGCCGTTATGGGCGATGCCAGTGCTGACCGCGACTTTAAGGAGCTTGCTCAGGCCGAATACGATGAGGCCATCACCGTTCTGCCCGAAATGGAAGAGCGTTTGAAGATCATGCTTCTGCCCAAAGATGAAGATGACGGCCGTAACGTTATGCTGGAAATCCGCGCCGGTACAGGTGGGGACGAGGCTGGTATCTTTGCGGGCGACCTGTTTAAGATGTACACCGCGCTGGCGGCCGTTATGGGCTGGAAATTTGAAGTTCAAGATGCCAACGAGGCTGAAAAAGGCGGTTACCGTGAAATCATCGTGCGGGTGGCCGGCCAGAACGTCTTCCGTCAGTTGAAGTTTGAAAGTGGTGTTCACCGCGTACAACGTGTACCTGCGACCGAAACCCAGGGCCGCGTTCATACCAGTGCCGCCACCGTTGCCGTATTGCCGGAAGCGGAAGAAGTTGATGTTAAGATCGAAGACAAAGACCTGCGCATTGACGTGTTCAGAAGTTCCGGCCCCGGCGGTCAGAGCGTGAACACGACCGACAGTGCGGTACGTATCACCCACATGCCGACCGGACTTGCGGTGGCTTGCCAAGATGAAAAGAGCCAGCTCAAGAACAAGGAAAAGGCTATGAAGATCCTGCGTTCCCGCCTGCTGGCGGCCAAGCGTCAGGAAGCGGCGGATGCGCGTGGTGCCGCGCGGAGTGCGATGGTGGGTAGCGGTGACCGCAGCGAGAAGATTCGCACCTATAACTATCCGCAGAACCGCGTAACCGACCATCGTATTGAATTGACAGTACATAATCTGCCGGACGTCATGGTGGGCGGTAAGAACCTGATCGAAGTTCTGAACGCGCTCCAGCGTGCCGATGAAGCGGAACGCCTCGCCGCTCTGGCCGAATAATGCCAACGATCGCAGACACTTGGCGGGCCGCACAGGCCCGTCTTGCTGTTGCGCGGGAGGTGGGGTCACGGGAAGGCAAGCAGTTGGTCCAGCATGTGCTGGGCATTGATGAAACCCAGATTATATTACTGGATAATAATGATTTTCCGGTAGAAAAAGAGCCTGCTTTAGAAGATTTGGTTTCGCGGCGAGTGGCGGGTGAGCCATTGGGTTATATTCTTGGATTTGCGTGGTTTTATGGTCGGACATGGGCCGTTGGGCCGGGAGTGTTGATCCCGCGACCGGATACGGAGATCCTGGTAGAAGAGTGCTTGCGTCGAATGCCGGATATTCGCCATAATTACAATATGCTGGAACTGGGCGTGGGCAGCGGATGCATTGGTGGCACGCTGCTGGCTGAGCGCCCCGAGGCCCGTTACACCGGGGTGGAGATCAGTGAGTCCGCATGGGCGATAGCCACTGAGAACATTGCCAAAAACCTTGAAGATATGAGCGAGAACGAGGCGGCATCGCCCCCATTTGCGCAAGAGGCCCCTCGCCCTTCACCGCGTCGGTGGAATGTGGTTTTGCAGGATGGTTTGGACGGCATCGCGGGGAAATTCGACCTGCTTGTCAGCAACCCTCCTTACGTAACTGACGAGGAGTGGGCCGCCCGTGAGGGTGAAGTGAAGGACTTTGAACCCCGACTGGCATTGACCGGTGGCGAGAAGAATCCGGATGGCCTGCTGTTCTACCGCAAGCTGGCGGCATGGGGTGGTGAATTGGTGCGCAACGGCGGCTGGTTGTGTGTGGAAGTCGGTTGGCGACAGGCCGAAGCCGTGCGAGAGTTACTCCAAGAACATAAAAACAGGGACGGTACCGCCACATGGCACGAAATTTCGGTTTGCAAAGATCTGGGTGGGCGCGACAGGGTTGTTTGCGCGCAGCGGGTTTAACCGCCCTTCTTCTGGCCATTATTACTACCGGTTGCGCGGCCAAGCCCAAGCCCGAGGTCGGCCCGTTCGCTTACGAATTCACGCTGGCCAGCTTTGCGGATATCCGCGCCAATGACGATACCAAGCTGATGGCGGCCACTCCGTTCAATATCCAGAGCTTCATGCAGGGATGGCATGCCAATATCGAGCGCAGCATTTTTAATAATTCTCCCGCCTATCTCGACGTTAAGCTGAAGAGCTATGAAGCCACCAGCAGCGGCGACAGCTACGCCATGACCATGGGTGTAACCCTGCGTGGGCGCGACTTTGCCAACCGCACCATTGCGACCGTAGACACCACCTGCAACGCGACCATGCGCCGCGACACCTACGCATGGGGGGATTTTTGGCAACAGAGCCGCACCCAACTGAGCACCAAGCCCTTGACCGAAACCGCGCGTAACACGACGATGTGGCAGAAAGTGATGAATGCATGCGTCAAGGATTTAGCTTTGGAATTTGGAAACTCGTTAGCGGCGACCACGCCGCGCTAGCGAGCAATGGTTTATGTGGTGGCCGCAGCCTGACCGCCCTGTTGGTTGCGCTGGCGTTTGCCGCCGCCTTAGGTGGTTGCAGCACGAATAGTGCCGAACGCTCTACCGCCAATATCGGCCGCGAAGCCCTACCGGTGGATGAGACCGGCCCATGGACCAACCGCGAACCCACCCAACGTGAACTGGTGCTGAGCCGTAGCGACTTTTCGGTTGAGATCGTCCGCTTTACCGATGCGCGTCGCCCGCGTTCCATGGAGCTGGAAAGCGATGACCAGATGATCCATACCTATGATCCGGACAATCTGCTGGGTGGTGTGAGCTATCAGGTGCCCGGCATTTTGGGGAAATACCTGAGCTATCGTCCTAAGCAGATGAAGCACTACAAGGTTGAGATCGACGTTAAGAGCCTTAACACCCAGATCAAAACCGGCAAGCTGTGGAGCGGAAGCTGGGGCCGATACTCGGTGACCACCGAGCTGAACGTTCTGGTACGCCGCCCCGACAGCACCGTGGTATTCAACCGCGTGTACCGTTACGAACAGGAGCAGGCCCGCAAGGATTATAACGGCCGTGGCCCGACCAAAGAGCGCGACCGCGCCCGCATGTTCGACCTGACCGAGAGTGTGCTGCGTAAGGCCGCTGAGGACATTGCATGGGATATTCGTCAGCGTGACGCCCGCCGCTGGCGCGTGAACGCCCCGCAGAGCATTCCCACCCGTTTGAACCTGCCTCCGGTTGACCGTGCAAGCGGAACCCCTGAGAACAATTACGCCCCGATGCCCAGCACCGTGCCTGCCAAACCGGTCGATATGTGGATCGATGTACCTGTGACCGTGCCCGGTGAAGTGCGTGACGGTGCTGTGGAGACGACCCCGAATGTAGGCCGTGGCAGCAACTTGAATGCGTATCCAGATGTGACATCGGAACCCGAGACGACCCCACAATACAATCCGAAAGAGGATGAAGCTCCGGACGAGTTACTGCCGGACGATGTTGGTAATACGATCATCTAATAAAAAGGGCCAACAGGCCCTTTTTTGTTACAGGGGATTGATACCGTGGCGTTCGGCGTAGTCGGTGAGGATGCGATAGGCCACGTTGATACGCTTGGTTTGGTCGGCGGCGTTATCGGATTTGTTCACGTCCGGATGGTGCTGCTTCATCAGGTTGAGATAGCGTTTTTTCAGCATGGCGGCCTCGAGAGGTTGTTCGATTCCGAAAATGGCGCAGGACTCCTTGACGTCGGCCGGTAGGTGCCGGGTGGAGGGCAGTGACTCCCCTTCCCGCTCGCGGGCGACGCGTTGCTTGAAGAAACCGAAGAGGTCGTCGGCATCGACGAAGGGATCGGCAAACGGATGTTCGACGCGGCCGGCATTCGGTCCCGCGCCGTTAAGGCCCATGTTCCAGGTGGGGCGGTTCCATTGTGCGGTACCGTCTTGCATGCCGTAGATCTCTTGCTCGGAGAAGCCATCAAGGCCGTTCCAGCGCTTGTTGAATTCCTTGATGTGATCCTGGCAGAAGTATTGGCGCTCACGCAGATCGCGCGGGTTACGCGGCGCAGGGAAAGAACCCTCGTTGGGGCAGTTGGGCCATGCGCAGGTGTGAGTCATACCTTACGATATGGTGGAAATCAGCCAGTTTGGCAAGTGCGGGACGCATAGCATTATGATCCAACCGGCAAGAATCGGGATGCCAAACGGTATCATGGCTTTAGGTTTGGCGAAGGCCACCGGTAGCCAGAGGATGCAGCCGAGAGCAAGGCTCCAGCATGCCAGCGGTAAAGGCAGGAAGGCAAAGAGTGCGGCGAGGAGTTTGATGTCCCCTCCCCCTAACCCTAACTTCAGGCCGAGGCGGGCGAAGCTGTGGCGGACGGGGCTGGTGAGAAAGGACAGCATCAGGAGGGCGACGAGCGCCTGCGGAACGAGGTTATGGCTGAGGGCGTGGACGAAGCCGACGATGACCAACGGCACGGTGTAGACGTTCGGTAGGGTGTAGGTGGTGATATCCAGCGCGGCCATGCGGGCGAAAAGCGCGGCAATGGCTACCGCGGCGATGCCATAGGCGGGCCAGAGAGCACCTGTAATGGCGACAGTGAGCGCGAGGGTGAGCGGCCATATCCACGCGCGTGGAAGGAGCCCCTGTGCGGCGGCATCTGGCACGTGGGTGGCTTTTTCCAAGGGGGTGAATGTGGAGAGCGGCATTGCGGGCATGCTACAAAAATCCACCCATGGCGTAAACCATGGGTGGATGAGGAGTGGTATCGTGTTGTGGCATTAGTCCACTTCGAGAGCGTAACCTATACCGCGCACCGTTTGTACCCGCACCTTTCGGGACTGTTGCAGTGCAGTACGGATATCGCGCACGAGCGTGTCGATGTAATTCGAGGTCAGCTTATCGGCGAACTCGAGGTATTTGTGGATATTATCCCTGTTCAGGCTGCTATTCGGATGTTGCATCATATACGACAACAAGCGGCAGGCATTTATATTCGTGAGTTTGAACTCACGGTTCTGGGTCAGGATCTCTCCCGTTTTCGGGTTGAATGCGATATCGCCCGCGACCAGATAACTGGCGCGTTTGATACGTGAATCGTCGATCTGTTGAATGAGATCCTTGAAGATAGCATCTGCCGGCAAGCGCGGCGGCACCAGTGTGACCATGAACGGATGGGTACTGCGGATGGCGGCCTTGAACTTATCCGGCGACATACGCAGGCTCTGGTGCATCAGCACGGCATCGTAGTTGATGATGCACAGGGTACGTAGAGCGTCTTCCGGACTGGATTGAGGCTCGAACGACAGAATGGCATCGAGGCCGTGCCCACGGAACTCGCTGAACCGTTCGGGGGTGAAATCTCCCACGCAAAGAAGTTTGTAGTGCTTGGTTTCCATGACGGAAGCTCCTGTGGAAAAATAGGAAGTGGGGCACATATATGACTTACGATTTGAAATTACAAGACCAAAGCCCGTAGCCCTGATGACAAAGGACTTTCGGTTATAGAACCATTTTTTTGATATTCCGCGCAGGGTTGGGCACGGCGCTTCCGTTAAGGGAGTATCAAGAAGGACAAACACCCTATGAAACTCCCCCTGTTGACCGGACTTGCCATTGTCGCACTGAGTGGCGTGGCCTTGAGCGCGCATGCCGATGAACCGTATTGCCGGGAATTTCAGCGCAAGGTGACCATTGGTGGCAAGGTGCAGAACAGCTACGGCACCGCCTGCATGCAGCCGGATGGTGATTGGAAAATTGTAAGTGAAGGCAGCGACTTGGGAGAGCCCATTCAAGTTGAACAGCAATATATTCAGTCACCTATTATTGAACCGCAAGTGGTTTACCAAGAGCCTTTATATGTAGAGCGGCAGGTGGCTTATGGCCCGACCTATGGCGGGCTGTGGGGGGTGAATTTGAGCTGGGATAGCCATGACGGCCCGCGCGGTGGGCGGTGGCACCGTGGGTGGGATGGGCACGGGCGGGGTGGGTGGCATTAATAATTGTCATCCAAGTGCTTGAATTGCACGACTCAGGCCCTATCTGAGTACAGAATCCGCTTCGGACACCGCTTGGTTCCGTTTAGGAATCTACAACCGTTTCGGATAAGTTCCTCCACTTATATACCCCACACGTGTGTGGACTACCGGGCCTAAGGAGGGCCTTTTTTACTATGGATTTCAACTATATTGCTCTCGCCATTGGTGCTGTGCTCATTCTGATCATCGCGGTTGTCGTTTCCATCGCATTCCGCACGGTGGTTGAGACCAACAAGGTCCACATCGTGCAATACAAGAAAAAGACGGTGTCTTACGGCACCGGCCAGAAAGATGCCCAAGGCAATGTCTATTACAAGTGGCCTCGCTGGTTCCCGATCATCGGTCTGACGTTCGTCGAACTGAAGGTCAGCAATTTCGGTCTCAGCCTTGATGCCTATCAGGCCTATGACCAGAAGCGCGTTCCCTTCGTCGTCGACGTTACGGCGTTCTTCCGCATTGCCGACACCAACAAGGCTGCGGAGCGCGTCTCCAGCTTTGACGAGCTGCAGGACCACCTCAAGGACATCGTGGAAGGTGCGGTTCGCCGTATTCTTTCTTCTCACGACATCATGAGCATCATGTCGGAACGTTCGACACTCGGCGACCAGTTCACTGAAGAACTGAAAACCGACCTCGATAACTGGGGCATTGAAACGGTCAAGTCCATGGAACTCATGGATATCCGTGACGTCCAGGGCGGCTCGGTCATCGCCGACATCATGGCGAAGGACATGTCCCGCATTGCCATGGAAAGCCGCAAGGAAGTTGCCACCAACAACAAGGAAGCCGAAATGGCGGTGATCGCCGCCGAACAGGAAGTTGAAGTCAAGCGTCAGGACGCCGCCAAAACCATCGGTGAAAAGACTGCAGAAACCGACAAGGCTGTCGGCATTGCCAAGGAACAGGCCCAGCAGGAAATCAAGGCCCAGCAGGCTACGACCACTGCCAAGGACGTGGAAATCAGCCGTGTGAAGGAAGTCGGTCAGGCGACCATTAACAAGGATAAGGAGATCGTTGCCGCCGAACAGGACAAGGCCACGACCGTGTTGAAGGCCGAAGGTGATCTGGCAGCGACCAAGCTGACCGCCGAAGGTATCAAGCTCGATGGTCAAGCGAAGGCTGAAGCTGAAAAGGCCATGCAGATGGCACCGGTGGAAGCACAGATCGCACTGGCGAAGGAAATCGGCAGCAATACCGGTTACCAGAGCTACCTGATCTCGCTCAAGCAGGTCGAAGCGCTTATCGCTGTTGGCGGCAAGCAGGCCGAGGCCCTTTCCAAGGCCGAGGTGAAGATCATTGCGACGGCCGGCAACGCGATCAGCGGTGCCTCGGGTGCAATGAACGTGATGTCGCCCAATGGCGGGATCTCGCTTGCTTCGATGCTCGAAGGTTTCGCACAAATGCCGGAAGGCCAGAAACTGCTCGAAGCCATCGGCTCCAAGCTGGGCAACCGTGGTGGTAACACCACCCTGCCAGCCCCCGACGCCCAGTAACCTTTAGCCCCCCCCCCTACGAAGTAATACCCCCGCACTTTAACCGTGCGGGGGCTTTTTATTGCTGTGCGATTAGCGGCTGAGACAGTTTTCGCCGCTGGAGAAGCAGAGGCTGGCGGAGAATGGCGGATCGGTACGTTGGGTGATGTTCGGGGAATACATCAGCACGCGGCCCCAGGGGTCTTGGGCATAGGCGGCGGGGAGACCGAGGTCGATCATCATCTGCTGCATCTCCGACAGGTTACCGGAGGCGTAGGAGCGTTTGGACTGCACCTTGTCGGAATAGTAGATCACGCCCGACGTATCGTCGGAATCGGCCATCGGGTAGTAGTTGAACAGCGTGTAGTTCTTGCCTTCGACGTTGGTGCACCAGTCGGGAATGGTTTGGCCGGCGGAGCAGGTGTTCTGGGCCTCGAGATAAGAGGCGGATTCCACGGCTTCCAGTTTGTCGATGATGAGTTGGGCGCGGGCGCGGTACTCTTGCAGGCGCGACATTTCGATATCGCGCGAGATGAACTTGGTACCGATATCGTCACCACGGGTGATCCAATCGTTAAAGTCGCTTTCGGAATTCACGGGGCCGGACTCGGCGACACCACCCTTCCCGCGGCTATAAATGACCGCGAGTTGCATGGTGATGGGCGTATCCTCGATGCGCACGGTGGCCGTGGTGTGCGAGTACTCCCACGGGTTGCCCCATGGGTCGCGGCGGAGGGAGGGGTCGGTGATATTGCCCGAGCGGAAGAGCTCATCCAGCGAGCCAGGGAGTTGATTGATACCCACTTGCTGGTAGTAACGGCCGAGGCCTTCCTTCAGAATTTCGGCCTGCATTTCGGCGGCCTGCACCTTGCTGCTTTCCAGCCGCGACATGATGGTGATACCGCCTGCTGCCGTGAGAATGGCGGCCACGATGAGCGCGATACGCGCATCCATACCGAACATGGCACCGCTTTGCGAGGAAAGAGGAGCGACGAGCGAGGAGAGAGAATTGCGTAGCCCGCTGCCGACGCTGGCAAGCTTATTCATAGGATGGGCGGCTGCTTGAGGGATCATCGTTCTCAGTCTCGTTATTTTGACGATTATTTGCAGTATCTGTTTCATCTTTCAAGGCAAGATTGAGGGTCTGCGTGTAATTCCACGGGGTAGTGAAACTCAGCGTGGCTTTTTGGCCTTCCTCCTTCCCCTTGCCTACTTGCTTATAGGTGAACGCATTACCCCATGCATCATGGAGATCGAGTTTGCCGCTGAGGGTTGTAAATTCACTCTCATTCGGGAAGCGGTATTTACCGGCGTAGAAGGCGTAGAGCTGCTCGGCCAGCACTTCCATACGCTCGTTACTGGTGCGTACCTGACGGTCGCGGGCCACGGAGGTATCGTACACCGCCACGGCCTGATTGGCGCCGGTTTTGGTTTCGAGGATATGCTTTGCAGTTTCGGTA
>QFOU01000089.1 GCA_003241595.1 Pseudomonas fluorescens | reverse complement strand
TGGTCAGCAAACAGGGCAATGATCTGCGCGTGATGATGTCGTCAGCTTGGATTGAGTCCACCAACGGCTTTGGTGCAATCCAACGTTACCCAGTGGATATCCGCAATGGCAAAACCGCTCAGGAAGCTCAAGCCAGCTTAAACCGGATGTTCGCCGACGGTGAATAAGGTCAGCGCCAAAACCGCCCGCTACATTAAGCTCGGCGAGAAGGGGCGCTGGGAGGATTTAGGGCTGTCTGATGGCACTCTCCGTCTGCAGTTCTTCGATGTACCGCACGAGCTAGGCAGGCAACGAGATATCCCGGCGATCACGCAGCTTTATGTAAACCAGGGGCGGGATCCCGGCACGGCGCGGAAGTTCGCCAATCAGGTGGCTGATTTTTACGACTCCGACCCGGAAGTGCTCTGGCTTACCTTTGCTCACGGCTACCTCTGGTGGGCGTTTGCCGAGCCCGAAGTGCATTACCTTGGCAATAATCCATCTCTGTATGCTGAAACCGGTAGTCGATATCGTCATACCAAAGGTCCTTGGTGTAAAACCGCTTTAACTGGAGAAGAACTCACGTTGGAAAGCTTGCCTGGCCCGCTACGAGCTACGGCTGGAACTCGCAACGCGATCTGCGATATCCATCCCGATATGTTGGAGGCCTTGCTGCGTAGAATCAATGGCGAGGTCGATCCGCTGATGGCGAAAGCCCAAGCCACTCGTGAAGCTGCCCTTGAAACGATGCGGGACTTGATGAAGCGTCTCAACCACGAAGACTTCGAAGTCTTCGTCGACTTAACCTTCAGCAGGCTGGGGTGGCAACGCATCGGAGCTCTCGGTAAAACCCAGAAGACCGTCGATATGCAACTTTTGCTGCCTGCCACGGGTGAGCGCTCATTCGTCCAAGTCAAAAGTCGTACAACACCCGCGGAGCTTGCCAGTTACGTGGAGGACTTCCAGCGTCGGGGCGAGCAGCGCATGTACTATGCCTATCACACGTCTTCCCGCCCTCTGTCGACGACCGAGCCGGGAGTGACTCTGCTGGACGTCGACGCTCTGGCCGAAATGGCGTGGCGCGGTGGCCTGTTTGATTGGCTCCTGCACCGACACATTTAAATCAGCACAGTCCCGGAGGAAACTCGTGGACGGTGACGGTGCCAGTTCAAGAACAGGCTTAGCGCGTCGACTTGATCGTCGTGACGGCCATTCGGAAAGGCCTCCGTTTCGATCAGGAGCTCTTTCAGCCACGTGGCTTCGACCGGCAGGTGGATGTGGCCGCCGTGGATGAGCAGAGAGCATTCATATGCGCGCTGCTCTTTGCTCCCTTTCACTGGAACGGCTTTAACCGGCACGCTTTGACGCTTAAGGTCTTGGATGAGACTAATTCCTGCAGCGGCGTCCTCCATAAGGACCGAAGGGGGAAGGGGACAGTAGCCGGTCCACTTCTTGCGTTGGGCCAGCACCGCTTCCTTGAGCTGCGGATAGCCGAGCTTGGCGCGATAGACGTCTAAGATGTAATAGTGCCCCTCATGGTGCAGCCACGTGATGCAGGCCGAGTAGTCGTTGGCCGCGCCGTCTTTAAACGCCGTGTCCCAGCTTTGGTAGATCGTGCAGTCCTGCAGCGGTGGCAAATGGTCGTAACGCCCAAACCATTCGGTACGGATGATATTGCCGCCCGGTTGAATCGGCATTTGCTGGTACTGGGTCGAGAACACGAATGGCGTCATGTCCTTCTCCAGCTGACGCAGCAGCTCCAGCGGCTCGCGAGCGGGGTGGAGAGCTTCGCCGGCTTGGCGTCCAACCGTCTTACCGTCGCTTAAGGTAAAGGCTTCGTCCTCGACCGCGATGGCGGGCAGGCTAACGAGCTCCCAACCTCCTTTGTCCATCAGGTGGGCTACGAAATCGTCGTGGTGCACCCGCTGCATGATGACGATGATCACGCCGTTGATCTTGTCGTTCAGACGCGACAGCAGCGTGTGTTCGACCCATTCGTTGATTTTTTGGCGCATTGTCGGCGACAGCGCGTCCAGCGGTTTGATGATGTCGTCGAGAATGATGAAGTCACCGCCCCGGCCTGTCAGGGTGCCCAGCGCCGAAGTCGCGAAGCGGCAACCCCCGGCGAGGGTTTCAAATTCCTCTTCGGTACGCTTGTTCGGATTAAGCGCGGCGCCGGGGAAGAGCTCGCGGTACCAGGGTTGTTGCATCACACTCATTTGCTGGCGGCATAAATCCGATGAGAGCTTCTGGGCGTAGCTCACCGTCAAGAAACGCAAACTTGGGTTTTGTCCCATTGCCCAAGCCGGGAATGCAACCGATGCCAGCAGCGACTTACCGGAACGTGGAGGCACGCAGATGATCAGGCGTTTGATCTTACGTTCGAAACACTGTACCAGCTTATCGGCCAGCAGATCGATGTGCCAGTTGTGGCTGAATTCGCTACCGGTGACCGCACCGTAGGCCTTACGATAGAAGCTGCTCAGGTCTTTGCGCAGCGCCGCTTTAAGGGCTGCGCGTTGGTGGGCGCTTGTGCTCATTGTTGACCTCCATAACGTTGCAAGAAGGCGTTGAGAATCGCAGTATCCTCCTCATCAAGACCGGCTTCGCTGGAAGTGATCTGTTGAGCTGCCATGATCTGCGCCACGCTCCAGATA
>QFOU01000017.1 GCA_003241595.1 Pseudomonas fluorescens | reverse complement strand
GTTGGTTTCAGGCCGGTGACGGTAGAAACTTCAGGACATCTTTCAGATTCCAGACATATTCCGGCTGACCTTCACGACGTTGTTTTTCGGTTCTCCGGAAGTTGAGATGAGTGTTTCTTTCGTCGATATCGCGCCAGACATTTTTATCGATGATGGCGCCGAGGACGCGGGCGCGGATGAGAAACGGTTGGTCGCGGATGCGGAACAGTGTGTAGACACCGCTGCGGTCGCTAAGGTAGGGCGCGAGGCAGATCAGGTCGAACGCTTTACGATTCTTGTCGGTGACGCGAATGGATTTCTCCAAGGCCTCGGCGGCTTCGTGATATTTGCCGGCTTTGACCACTTCGTGACCTGCGGCGGTGAGTTCCTCTGCCAGCGTATTGCGGGCAATTTCGGATTCATCGGCGATAAGGATTTTGGCCATGGGATGCTCCTGCAATGGCATGGAAAAGTGATATTCGTGTTTCTATTGTCCGGTGGTGTGACGCCAACCGCACCCCTCCGGAGATAACTCTCCGGAGGGGTGTATCGTCAGATCTTGCGGGTGAGGTGCTGGAGCACGTCACGGATGTCCCACAGGGTTTCGGCCGTGTTGCGGCGGAAGGTCTGCGTAGAGATATGCAGGCTCAGGTCTTTTCCGACGACGCGCGCCCAGACGCCGAGATTGGGCTGGGGAGCTTTGGGATCGCTGCCCGCCTGGACGCCCGGCAGGGCCGCGCCGAGCACCAGGACATCCTTGAAGCCTTTCCAGCGGCGCAGGCGTTTAAGGACATTGAGGGCCTGATTGCGCTGCGCGCTGCCGAAATTATTGCCGAGCAACACCAATTGGCAGGGAGTGCCGCCTTTGCGGGCCTGTTTGATGATGCGCAACGCGCTTTCGGGCGAGTTGGCGGCGTAGACGGTGTAGCCTTCCTGGTGCAGTTGGCCGGTAATGTGGCTACGTGCCTCGGCATTGCTGTCGAGTACCAGAATGTAGTCGGTGGGTTTGGTCATAAAAACCTCGTTATGTAGGAGAACGGAAAGCGGTGTCGGTTTTGTGTATGCAATATTTTGAAGCCGAGAGCAAGCCTTCTGCGCACTGAGCTTGCCATTCAGGGCTTTGTCATTGATATTAGACAGTATCACTATAAGCTTTAAACCAACCCGGAGTTTTGCACGTGAAAAACCTGTTTATTGTCTTTGTTCTTTCCTTGTGTGCGGCTGTGCCCTCTGTATACGCGCAGGAGCGTACGGCGGGTGGATCGTTTGATACCCAGATGACATGGACGGCGCTTTCGACGCTGGTCAAATCGGCGGATGCCAAGGCGGATATGGTGAATGTGAGGGTGGATCAGGTGGTGGCGTGCAGTCGTCGTGGGATGTTGTATGCCCCGAATGCGGGCGGCGGTGACCCCTGTGTAGTGCCGGCTGCCAACCCTACGACGCAGAATACCGTGAATACCATTGCTTCGTGCAATGCGGCCGGATATTTGTTCAACCCGTCGACCGGCGGATGTCGTGAAGCGCAGGTGAATGTACCGGCGCCCGCCCGCCCGAATTGCCGGATCATTTCGTGTCCCTCGTCTCCGCAGTATCGAGAGTGTGCCGGACAGAGCTGGACAGAGATCCGTACGACCAGCATGGGTGGTTCGGGGCCGAGCCAAGGATGGGTACGGCTTGTGTGCGAGTAACTTCGCGTTATTTACAGCGGTAATTCTTAATAAAAAAGGTGCGCCTGATGGTTGGTATTTTGCTCGGTAAAGGGGGCGATGGGCCTGTGGTATTGGACACCGTGCGGGCCAACCGTCATGGTTTGGTGGCCGGTGCGACGGGGACGGGGAAGACCGTGACGCTACAGAGCCTGGCCGAGCAGTTGGCCGCGGCGGGCAGCAGTGTGTTTGTGAGTGATGTGAAGGGCGATTTGTCCGGCATTGCTCTGGCCGGGAATGGCGAGAGCTGGATAACCCAGAAATACGCGGAGTGTGGGCAGGCGTATGTGCCGCGGGCGAATAACGTGGTGTTCTGGGATGTGACCGGCACGAATGGTCATGCCGCCCGCTTGACGGTGAGTGAGCTGGGGCCGTTATTGCTGGCGCGGTTGCTGGATTTATCTGAAGCCCAGACCGGCGTGTTGCAGGTGGTGTTTCAGGTGGCGGATGATGAGAACTTGCTGCTGTTGGACATGGCTGATTTGCGGGCGGTGTTGGGGTATGTGGGGGAGAATGCGGCGGCGATCTCCAAGCAATATGGTGCGGTGACCGGTGTGAGTTTGGCGGGGATTCAGCGCGCGTTACTGGGGTTTGAGCAGGATGGTGGCAAGGGTTTGTTTGGCGAGCCGGCGTTACAGGTGGTGGACTTGTTGGCGCGCGGTGTGGACGGGCGCGGGATCATCCACGTGTTGCATGCGGTGGAGCTGATGCAGCGGCCCAAGGTTTATGCGGTCTTCCTGTTGTATCTGCTGAGTGAATTATTTGAAAATCTGCCGGAAGTGGGTGACCTGCCGGTGCCGAAGTTGTGTTTGTTTTTTGACGAGGCGCACCTGTTGTTTACCGACGCGCCAAAGCCTTTGTTACAGAAGATCGAGCAGGTGGTGCGGTTGATCCGCAGCAAAGGTGTGGGTGTGTATTTTGTAACCCAGCAGCCCAGTGATGTGCCGGACAGTGTGCTGGCGCAGTTGGGCAACCGTGTGCAGCATGCGTTGCGGGCGGCGACTCCGCAGGGACAGAAGGACATTAAAGTGGCCGCGCGGACGATGGCGGCGAACCCGGCCTTCAAGACCGAGGATGTTTTGCCGAAGTTGGCGGTGGGTGAGGCGCTGATAAGTGTGCTCGATACCAAGGGCGTGCCGTTGCCGGTGCAGCAGACGGCCATTTTGCCGCCCCTCTCCCGCGTGGGGCCGTTGAGTGACAGGGAGCGCGCTGATGTGGTGCGGAATTCGCCCTTGCGGGGACGGTATGAGCAGACTTTTGACCGCGAGAGCGCGAGTGAAATTCTGGCCGCGCGGATAGAAGGGGTTGAGGCGGCTCCGGCTGCGGCGAAATCTGCGACCGGTGGCCGCGCGCGCGATGGGATCTTTGAGACCATGGCCAAGAGTGCCGCGCGTCAGGTGGGAAATACCGTGGTGCGCGAGGCTGTAAAGCAGGCGAGCAAGAATACCATGGTGCGGGGAGTGCTACGTGACATTGGACTGTCGGTGGTGAGAGGCTTGTTCAAGCGCTAAAAAAAGGTCCTGAACCGGAGTTCAGGGCTTTTTTTGGTTATGTCGTTAGGGAGTTATGTTCAACTCGGCCAGTTTGGCGAGGATCGCGGTGTCGTCCCACATATTGTCCACCTTCGGGATGGCGTGGAAGAGCGGGTCTTCACCGTACTCCACGACCTTTTGCCAGTAGTCCATTTCAGAACTGGAGCCGATAAAGGGCACGCTGTGGCGGCTGGCGCGTGTGGCTTGCCACAGTTCCAAACCGGTGCGGTTGCGACCGCCGAGGTTGTAGTCGCAGAGAATTGCGGCATAGGGGAGATCTTTCACGCAGACATGGGCATAGGCATCGTTCAGCGTGGCGGCGGCGGTGACGCTATATCCCTTGGCTTCGAGTGTCTGGCGCATGCGGGTTCGGGCGTAGTTCTGGTCTTCGACGAGCAGGATGCGGGGAGGGTTGGTCATGGGAATCATCCTTTTCAATGGCGCGGGAAACATGTGATGTGGAGCGGATATGGGATATCCGACGACAATATGCAAGCGGCCCACGACAAAGCCCTGAACCGGAGGTCAGGGCTTGTGCTGTTTCGTGTGGTCATCAGGCGGCGAGGCCGAGGTCTTTCAACTGGGTGAGCACGGCTTGTTCGTTCCAATGAAAGTTTTTCTTCGGAATCAGGTAGATGCCTTTGGTGTTCTTAAACGGCTCCCAATAGTGCATTTCGGTGCTGCTGCCGATGAATGGCGGCATGTTCTTACCGAGGATGCGATAGGCGTATTGGAAGACATTGATGCCGGTTTTCATGGACTCCGGGCGGAGGCCGCCTAGGTTGAAGTCGGAAATAATTGCGGCGAATAGCTGGTTTTCCTCTGTCGATTTGCGGAGGGCTTCGGTAGCCTGCGGTACCGACATTGCGAGTTCCAACCTATAGCCTGCGCTGAGAAGGAGCTCTTCGAGTTCCATCATGAGTGTGAGGGTGTCTTCCACAATGAGAAGGCGGTGAGGGTTGGCCATGAGGGGATCCTTTCTGGCACGAGGGAAACAGTTGGTTCTGTGGTTATATGGGGGAGTAGCGGGAAAAAGGCAAGTATGGTAAGGGCTTGAGTATGAGTAAGTTCAAAGTGACGGTTGTGACGTTGTTTCCGGAGGCGTTCCCCGGCCTGTTGGGCATGAGTGTACTGGGCCGTGGCTTGCGTGAGGGCGTGTGGGAGCTGGAGGTGGTGAACATCCGCGACTTTGCCCATGACAAGCACCGCACCGTGGATGATACCCCGTACGGCGGTGGTGCCGGTATGGTGATGAAGGCCGACATTGTGGCGGCTGCGTTGCGGAAGGCGAAAGCGGATAACCCCGGTGCGCGGTGCATTTACATGGGCCCTGCGGGCAACCGGTTTGTGCAGCCCACCGCGCGGCGGATGGCCGAGGGGATGGGGCTTATCGTGCTGTGTGGTCACTATGAAGGGATTGACCAGCGTGTGCTGGATGCCGAAGTGGATGAGGTGGTGAGTGTCGGCGACTTCGTGCTTTCGGGTGGTGAAAACGCGGCGGTGTGCGTGGTGGATGCGGTGGTGCGCCTGTTGCCCGGTGTGTTGGGCGCGGATGCAAGCCTGCATGAGGAAAGTTTTGATATTGTGGATGAGAATGGTGCGGTGCTGGTGGAGTATCCGCATTATACACGGCCTGCTGTATGGGAAGGGGTGCCGGTGCCAGAGGTGCTGACCAATGGTAACCACAAGCTGATCGGCGAATGGCGGTTGGCGGAGGCGAAGAAGCGGACCAAAGCGGTAAAGTAGGTCTTTCCACATGAATTTGTGGAAAAAGGCTTGCGGTAGGGGGGGATATGGGGTAATCCCCGTCCACATTGTGTCGCTTGCCTGAGAAAACGGCAGCGCATCGTGGCAAGCCTCTGTCGGTTGGAGACTAAAGTGGTCTCTGGAAAAAGTCCGTATTACGCCTGTTGCGAGAACAAGGAGACTGAGACCATGGACATTATCGCCCAACTGAACAAAGAAACCATCGCCGCCCGTAGTGCGACCATCCCCGACTTTGCGGCCGGTGACACCCTGCGCGTTCACGTGATCGTGAAAGAAGGCGACAAGACCCGCGTTCAGGCCTTTGAAGGTCTCTGCATCGCCCGCCACAACAAGAGCGTGAGCAGCAGCTTCACCGTGCGTAAGATCAGCTTCGGTGAAGGTGTTGAGCGCGTATTCCCGCTGTTCAGCCCCGTGATCGAAAAAATCGAAGTTGTGCGTCGTGGTGAAGTGCGTCGTGCCAAGCTGTACTACCTCCGTGGTCTGACCGGTAAGGCCGCCCGTATCGCTGAGAAGGCCCGCAAGCTGGTTCCGGCTTCTGGTGCCAAGGAAGCTCCGGCTGCCGAAGCTCCGGCCGCTGACAGCGCCAACGCCTAAGCTTAAGTGCTTTGAATGCTTGAAAAGGTGGCTTCGGCCGCCTTTTTTTGCGCTTGGGTACGTTATTTCAGGTGGGTTTGTAGGACGGATTGACGTACACTTGCCGGCATGAGGGGAGATCAGCCGCACATTCAGAGTGTACCGCAGGCCATGGCGGTGTTTGACCTTGCGCTGGGTGGCGTGAAGGTTGAATTGGACGACCATACCTTTGACTGGCTGAGTGCAACCCAGCCTGTGCGGAAAGTGCCGGTGGCCGAAGTTGCGCCAGTGGAAGAGGTTGGTGAGGTTGTGCCGCTACGCCCGTTGCCGCCGCCATTGACCGCGGATTCCATGCTGACCAGTGAGATGCGTCCGCCCGTAAAGCCGAAGATGGTCGCGCCGGAAATTCCGGCGGAGATCTGGAGCGAGGGCGAGGAGGGCGGTGTCGTACTGGTGGTGCAGGGTGGCATGCCGGACGACCGCTGTGTGGCGCTGGCCCATGCGATGCTGGCGGCGGTGGGTTTGGGGGATTCTCCGGTCGCGTGGGTAGGTTTTGCCGGGAAGCCCTCCAAGGACGAGATGTTTGCTGCGATACAGGCCAAAGCGGCCAATCAGGTGCTGGTGCTGGGGCAGATCCCGCTTGGTGTGCTGGTGGGGCGTAATCTGGGTGTGGAAGGTTGGCATGCCGCTGCGAGCCAGACCCTTGAGGGATGGGACGGTGCGGTGGGTGTAACCTATCCGCTCGACCTGTTGTTGAAGCAGCCGCTGTTTAAACGTCTGGCCTGGCACCATCTGCTGGCGTGGGGCGAAGGCGCTTAATTTGATCATGAAGGAGTGGATAATGACGCGTTGGGTTCTTTTGGGGGCGATGCTGATCGTACCGTGTGGTTATGCCGAAATGCAGGGCGCAGTTGCGTCGGGTGCGAATTTTGGTGCGCATGGTGCTGATGGCGTTGTGATTTCTCAGATTGAGCCTGCCGCTGGGCCTGCTGGTGCCGGTGGTTTGAGCGAGTCGACCGATGAGCCGACGTTGCTGGACAAAAAGGCCGAAGAGCTGAAAGCCGAAGTGCGTGAGGAAGAGAGCGCCATTTCGGATTTCGTTGAGAAAAAGGCCGAGCCGCAAAGCCGTGATGACAGCAAGGGCGCACAGGTTTCCGCCAGTGGGATGAAGGTGCTGAGCAACAGCGATGCGCGCGCATATAAGGATGCCTTCGCACGGGCGCGTCGAGGTGAATTTCCGAATCTGAAAGCCGATGACAACGTGTTGCTGGGCGAAGTGCGCGGTGTGTATCTGCTCAACAAAAAGGGTGCCGGCTTTGACGAGCTGAACAGCTGGTTGAAGGAGTATCGCGACCTGCCGCTGGCAAGTGCCGTTTATGATGAAGCCATGGATAAGCGTGAGCGTCCGCGTGAAGTGTGTACCACTGAAACGGTGACGCAGAAGGTTGCGCCGAAGAAAGGGGCCAAGAACAAAGATGGTACACCCAAGAAAGCGACCACCAAGAAGGTGAAGAAGCAGGTGTGCAAGACAGTCGGTAAGTTGGGGCCTGCTCCGATTGTACCGTTGGCAGTGGAAAAGCGTGAGCTGCGCAAGGAAACCCTGGCGGCGTTGCGTGAGACCGAATTGAACAAGCTTTCGCCGCAAGGACGCGCCCTGGTGGGCCAGAGCTGGCGTTTGCGGGGACAGAAGAAATATGCTGAGGCCACTACCCTGTTGCTGGGTTCCGGGGTGCGTGGCGATATCGGTAACGAGAAATGGCAGGCGGAACTGGTGAAGATCGCGGATTACTATCATGGTCAGCGCGATTGGAAAGCGGTGTTGCGTGCTGCTGAGCCTGCCGCCGAGGTAAAGGGCCCCGAGCGTGATGAGGCCCGCTGGCTGGCCGGGTATGCCCATTACCTGTTGGACAACAAAGCGGAAGCAGCCAAGCAGTGGGAAAAACTGGTGCGTGACGAGCCGGTAGGCAGTAAGCACCATGCCCGTGCCGCATGGTGGGGGGCCCGTGCGTACAGTGCGATGAAAGATGAAAGCAGTGCGCGTGCCTTGCTGAAAGAAGGTGCCAAGGACGGTATCAGTTTCTATGGTCAGTTGTGTGCGACGCGCATGGGTAAGCCCGTGCAGCTGGACTGGAGTGCGCCGGACGTGGATGCGCGTGGCTTTGCCCAATTGCAGCGTGATAAGGGTGGACGACGCGGTTTGGCCTTGGCTCAGCTGGGTGAAATCGACATGGCCCAACGCCAGTTCCGCTTAGCTTATGAGGATCTGCCGTATGGTGCCACCAAGGCGCTGGCGGCGGCTTCGGTCCGCATGGGGCTGCCGGCTACTGCGCTCTATGCCGGTAAGCAATTGCGCGAACAGGGCGAGACCGTACCGCCGGCGCTGTTCCCGCTGGCGGAAGACTGGAGTCCGAACGGTGGCTGGAGCTTTGACCGTGCGTTGATGCTGGGGATCATGCGCCAGGAAAGTGCGTTCAACCCACAAATTGGCAGCCGTGTGGGGGCTCAGGGCTTGATGCAGATCATGCCTGCGACGGGTAAGTATATTGCGCGGTTGACGGGGCAGTCTCTGCCGGACCGCGCCGATTTGCATGACCCGGGCATCAACCTGAAATTGGCACAGGATTATCTCAAATATCTGAGTAACAAGCTGGATGGCAACATGATGCTGGTGGTGGCCTCTTACAACGGTGGGATTGGGAATGTGCAGCGCTGGCTGAGCCGTGGCACCACGCCGGGCCATGATCCGGTACTGTGGTTGGAAAGCATTCCCTTCGATGAGACTCGTGATTATGTAGAGAAGGTGTTCGGGAATTACTGGTTGTATCAGCAGCGGATGAAGCAGACGCCGTGGAGCCTCAACGCATTGGCCGAGGGATATTGGCCATTGCAATGGAACGGGAACCGGAAGACGGCTTTGTTAGATAAGTAAGTGAGAGGAAAAGCAGGGGCCAACACGGCCCCTGAATCTTATATTGCCTCCTGCGCGGGGGCGACGGCGCTGCGCGCCGGACTTTTACAGTTGCGTGGTGTTGTGGGTTAATGTATTCATTTTTCTGATTTCAAATGTTTGTGCGTCGCTACCTTGAAGGGAGATTTGCGATGAAATTGGAAAATTTTGCACTGGTGGCGAAATGGGTGGAAGCGGAGTTGCGGAAGCCAAATGATGTGCTTCATATCTGGGTACCTCGTGCGAAGAGGGAGGATGTGAAGTCGACTTACGCCGTTCCGGACGTATTGGAATGGGATGTGAGAATTCCGCATCGTGCCGATCAGTTCTGGATGAGTGCGGAGTTCAAGTTCGGGGAGCATTCGGCTCAGGTGTTTGTTCAGGTCAACGAGTTGTGTGATGAAATTTCGGGAATCTGGACTTTGCGTATCAACCATGGCGAGATGAATTGCGCGAGTGGCCGTTTGCCCAAGACCTTCCAGGAGGTAAAGGCTGCGGCCTAAATGACGAGAAAGGACAACCCTTGCTGCTGTGTGCGGTGAGGGTTGTTTCTTGTTTAGCAATGTGGAAGGGTAGTGGCATGAGTTTAGATGATCTTCACGCGCGGAATTTTCAGGGTTTGATCGTGGCCGGTGTGGATGAAGTGGGGCGTGGGCCTTTAGCTGGTCCGGTGGTGGCGGCGGCAGTGGTGGTGCCGGAGGCGATGCGTGCGGCGTTGTTGGCGGTAGCAGGGGATAGCAAGGTGCTGAGTGCCAAGACGCGGTTGAAAGTAGCCGAGATGGTGCATGCCGGATGTGGGGTGGGGATCGGTGAGGCTTCGGTGCACGAGATTGATACGGTGAATATCCGCAATGCCACGTTCCTGGCGATGCGGCGGGCGTTGGAGCAGGTTGAACATCAGGCGGTGGTAGTGGACGGGAATGCCAAGATTACTGAATTGAGTGTGCCGCAGGTGTGCGTAGTTGGCGGTGACCGTGTGGAATTGGCGGTGGCGTGTGCAAGTATCGTGGCCAAGGTCTATCGGGATGAGTTGATGGCGAAACTGGGGGAAAGCTATCCGGCCTATGGCTGGGCCAAGAATGCCGGTTACGGCACCGCCACACACATGCAGGGATTGTTGAGTGAAGGTGTGTGTGAGCACCACCGGCGCAGTTTCGCGCCCATTAAGGATATGATAGGTATGGGGGCAGAAGAAGAGAGAGCCTCCCATGCCGTTGCGGCCTAGCCGACCTATTCCTGTTGTTTTAAACGCCCTGCACGCCACCACCGGCGGGGGGTTGACGTATCTGCGCGGTATCTTGCCGGAGTTGGCCAAGGAGGCGCGGGTGCGGTGGATTGTGCTGGCACCTCAGGCTGCGCTGGAGGGGATGGAGATCCCTGCGAACGTTGACGTGAAAGTGGCGCCCGTCCTTGGCTTTGCCGCGGGGCATATGTGGGAGCAGTTTGTACTGCCGTTCAAAGCATTGGGATGGGGAGCCAAGACCATTGTGTGCAACGCCAATTATACCCCCTTGTTGGCATGGCGGAGTATCCCCATTCTCCATACAACCCCGAAGGCAGGAGCGTCGGCGCAGAGCGCGAGGATGCGCTGGTACTGGAGTGTGTTGGAGCGTTTGACCAAGCTCAGTTTATGGAATGCACCGTATGCGTTTGCGGTGGCGAAGCATGTGGTGCGTGAATATCTGGGTGAGGCTGCGGCGGCCAAAGTGAAGATGGTGCCGCCGGGTGTGGATGCCGCGCTGGCGGACGTGCCGGTACGGGACCCGAATCTGGTCGTCGCTGTTGGTGATTTTTACGCGCACAAGGATTATCCGCAATTGGTGCGGGCATTTGGCATGTTGCGGGCGCAGCGTCCGGAGAGCCGGTTGATGATCATCGGGCGGCCGGTGGATGTGGCGGTGCGCAATGAGGTGTTGAATTTGATTCGGGAGTTGAAGCTGGCTGATGCGGTGACGTTGACCGGAGGTATGCCCCATACCCTGCTGTTGCAGGCGGTGGCGCGGGCGAGTGTGTTTGTGAGCACCAGCAAGGCCGAAACCGTGCAGATTCCGGCTCTGGAAGCCATGGCGGTGGGGACGCCGGTGGTGACGAGCGACTTGCCGCATGGTGAAGAGTTTGTGGGAGCTGCCGGTGTACTGGTGCCGGTTGGCAAGGGTGGTGATGTCGATTCGGCCTTTGCGGTGGCGATGTACGGTGTTTTGGAAAATGAGGCTTTGGCCAACGGTTTGCGCGCCAAGGGGTTGGAGCGGGTCAAGAGTTATACGTGGACCAAGGCGGCGGCCACCCTCAATGCCGCGGTGCTCGGAGAGCGGTAATGGCGAAAATTCTGGTGACAGGGGGCGCCGGATTTTTAGGTCAGCATATCGTACGTGCGTTGCTGGAGGGCGGGCATTCGATCGTGGTGCTCGATGATTTTTCCAATTCCAAGCGTGAGAACATTCCGCATGGCAATACCATGGATGTGCGGGTGGGGGATGTTACGGATATGCCCACCGTGCGGGCCGTGATGCAGGGGTGTCAGCACGTGGTGCATCTGGCTGGTATCACCAGTGCGTCGAAGAGTTTGGAGATGCCGCATAAAACCTTTGCCGTGAACGTGGAAGGAACCCAGACCATTTTGGAGGTGGCGCGGGAATTGAAGCTTGCCGGTCGGGTTCTCTTTGCCAGCAGTGCGGCGGTGTACGGTATTTTGGATAAGCCGCGTGTGGTGGAGCCTGACGCCTATGGTGTGGCGCTGGGTACGCCGTACGCGGCCAGTAAAATGGCGGCCGAAGTGCAGATGCGGCTCTATGCGGATGTGTATGGAGTGAAGGCGACGAGCTTACGCATCTTCAATGCCTACGGACCGGGGCAGAACATTGCCAGCCCGTATAGCGGTATGTTGGGGCGGGTGTTGAACAGCATTGAGAGTGGTGACCTGTTGGCGATCTATGGTGATGGTCAGCAGACACGTGATTTTGTGAGTGTGTTTGATGTGGCGATGGTGGTGCGGGCTTTGCTTACCGCACCGGATAACGTGCCGTTGCCACAGACGATGAATCTGGGGAGCGGGCTGGCGGTGAGTATTCTGGACATGATTCGGCAGGTGGTGGCGATCAAGCGGGTGAATCCGCGTGTGGAATATCGTGCGGCGCGGGCGGGCGATGTACGTTTGAGTTGTGCGGATATGAGTGTGTTGAAGGGGATATTTCCGAACTGGAAGCCTATGACACTGCCTATTGGTTTACGTGCTTGGTTAACTTAGGATTTTACCGCCTTAAGGGCGGTTTTTAATGCTTTGGACATGAGGGTGGAGAGCGGGGGGAGATCGTTGGTGGCAAAGCGCTGGGCGGCGGGGATGCTGGCGACTTCGGCGTGCATCAGATTCAGCGTGAGTTTGAAATGCGAGAAGGTGTGGGTATAGGATCCGGCTTCGAAGGAGGTTTCGAAAGCAAGGGGTGCGGTTTGGAGTGGACTGTTCGGTTCCCAGCCGGAGTGGGGGAGTTCCCAGAGACCAGCGAGCAGGCCCGCGGTGGCGGGGCGTTGTTGGAGATAAATATGGCCCTGTGCATCGGTGAGTAACCATGCGGTGGCGTGGAGGTGTGGGGTGGCTTTTTTAGCGGTTTTGCGGGGATAGGTGGTTTGGTCGCCGTGGGCATACGCTTGGCAGTGGGAGGAGACGGGGCAGAGCAGGCAATCGGGATTTTTGGGTGTGCAGACCTGGGAGCCGAGTTCCATGATGGCGTTGGCGTAAAGGCGGGGGTGCTCTGGGCTGGAAAGTGCGGCCGCATAGGTGCGCAGGGTATTGCGGGCGGCGGGGAGCTCCTGTTGGACGCGGTAGAGGCGCGAGATGACGCGCTCGACGTTGCCATCCACTACATTGGCGGGTTGGTTAAAGGCCTGAGCGGCGATGGCGGCGGCGGTGTAGGGGCCGAGGCCGGGGAGGGAGAGGAGTTCGGCTTCGGTGCCCGGGAAGATGCTGTTATGGCGTTCCACGATCGTTTTTGCGCAGGTGTGGAGGAGGTGGGCGCGGCGGTAGTAGCCGAGGCCTTGCCAATGATGGAGGACGTCTTCGATGGGAGCTGCGGCGAGGGATTGCACCGTGGGGAAACGTTGCAGGAAGCGGTGGTAGTAAGGGATGACCGCGGTGACGGTGGTTTGCTGGAGCATGATCTCGGACAGCCAGATGTGGTAGGGCGAGGCGGACTCATCCCGCCACGGCATGGCACGGTGGCCGCGGGCGTACCACGCCAGAAGTTTCTGGCGGAAGTCTTCGGTTAAGGGGCTGTGAAGTCTGGTCATCTCTGTTAAGGTGACGTTATGAGTGAGAAACGCGCGGACGGCAAGACAGGGGTTACCAATGTAAACATTGGGGCTCCGGCCGCGGCTACCGTGGCCAAGACTGCCAAGCCTAAGGATGGGGCGGTAAAGGCCAGTGAGGTACGCACCAAGCGTCAGCAGGCGGTGGGGGCGATTCTGGCACCGTTGATGCAGCCCGCGTTGGCCAAGCAGGGTGTGGTGTTGGCGCAGATAGCGCCGCACTGGCGGGCGATCTGTCCGTTACTGGCCGACCATAGTTTTCCGGAAAGTGTGAAGCAGGATATTTTGACCGTGGCGGTGGCCAGTGATGGTGTGAAGCAGGAGCTGCACTATGTGACGCCGCAGATCATTGAGGGAATCAGTCGTTTGCTGGGCTATAGTGCCATTACCAAAGTGCGGGCGATCACGCGGCATGATGTAATGAAGCGGGCAGGCGCGCGGCCTGCTGCGGCGTTTGGCACGCCGCCAATGGCGCCTGTGGCGGCAGCGGTGCGTGACAAGGCGGATACCTTGTGCAAAAGTGTGCGCGATGATGAGCTGCGGGAAGCACTTAGTGGTTTGGGCGCTCAGATTTTGAAAGAAAAAAGGTAACATACATCATGACATCAGGGGGATTTGCACTCATGAAGAAAATGACCGTTGTAGCGCTGCTGGCCGGTGTGGCCGTAGTGGGAACCTCGGCCTGGGCCGCCAGTGGCTGGCTGGATTGGCAGAGTTTGATCGGTAAAAAAGACACCAGCGCACCTGCACCTCAGGTGACCGCACCGGCTGCGACCCGTGCTTCGCTGCCGAAGACCGCTGCCGAAGCTTTGCAATTGCAGATGAATGACCGTGTAATCGGGAGCATGACCGCGCCCGTGACCATCATTGAGTATGCCAGCATGACCTGCAACCACTGCGCGCACTTTGCGACGAACACCATGCCGAGCGTTAAGAAGGAATGGATCAACACCGGCAAGGCCAAGTACGTGCTGCGTGACCTGGCGTGGGATAACCTTGCCATGGGCATGGCCAAGGTGGCCCGTTGTGCGCCGCCAAGCAAGTTCATGCCGATCGCCGATGCGTTCTTTGTGAACCAGATGAATATCGTGACCAGCAACGATCCGTTGCAGGCGATCAAGAACATCGCCGGTTCTTACGGTTTGGATGAGGCCAAGGTCGATAGCTGCGTGAAAGATGCCGAGCTGCACATTCAGGTTGAGAACAGTAAGACCATCGCCCGCGACGTGTTGGGTGTGAAGGGGACGCCAGCGATTTTCGTCAATGGTGTGCTGGTTGATGGTGCTGTTGATTATCCGACCTTGAAAAAGACTCTGGATGAGGCTTATGCCAAAACAGCTGCCAAGTAATACTTCTGGCACGTCGCTTGAGGCCGGAGATCTCGTCAAGGGGATCTCCGGCCTTGATGTTGGATTGAGGTTGGTGGGTGGTGTGCTGGGCCTGGGTGCCGTAGGATTTGCCATGGACCACTGGCTGGGTACGTTACCGTGGTTGATGTTGGTGGGTATCGTGTTGGGTTTTGTTGGGTGGATGGTGGATGTGGTGATGCGCAGCCGGAAACAGCGATAAAAACATCAACGGGCGCCTTGCGGCGCCCGTGTGATTGAGGGGATCGAGTTTTTTCGGTCAGGTGAGATTGCTGCCGAAAAGCACGTATCCGAAAAGGAATCCGAGAGCGTAGATTGCCAGAAGAGGGGCAGTTGCTCGCAGAATGGGTGCCGTGCCGAAAGGTACAAGGAACCCGAGGAGTGCATATGCCACCCATTGTGTGGCCGGTTGGCCTGGAATGGGAACGCTTGCACCTAGGCCAAGGCTGAGAATCAGAAGGCCGAGGCCGCAGATGATCAGGGAGATGATCTGGAAAAGGGTAGGCTTGGGAGCCTCAGATTTCTGCGTGACGAAACGCGTGGTAAACATGGATGAACTCCAAGTTAAAGGGCGGATAAGATTTTGAACCTTGACGGTAGCAGGCGGTCTGCGTTTTGTCATGGGGTTGTAATAATATGAATTACTTAGTTTTTAGGTGTAAGGTTGCTGAAAGTGTTGCGCCAGTGCATCGGTTTTGTGAACGTTGGGGACGTGTGCATGCCGGTTGACGCGGGCGGGCGGGGTTGCTAGAAGGCATGCATGGCTCTGAATCCGCTACACCAATTTGAAGTAAGCCCCATTTACCCGCTGATGCTGGGTGGCTTTGATATTTCCATCACCAACCAGGCCCTGTGGACCGGTATTGCCATTGCCAGCATTATCGCCCTTTTCGTGGCCGGTACCGCCCGCATGACCATGGTACCGGGTCGTTTGCAGGCTTTCGTTGAGATCACTTTCGAGTTCATCCAGAACCTGACCCAAAAGACCGCCGGCCGTGAAGCCATGGCATTCTTCCCGCTGATTCTGACCACCTTCCTGTTCATTGCCGGTTTGAACCTTGTGGGGATGATCCCGCACAGCTTTACCGCGACAAGCCAGATCACCACCACCGCTTACATGGGGGCCATGGTCTTCCTGCTGGTTGTGGGTGTGGGTGTGTATAAGCAGGGCTTGCACTTCTTTGCCATGTTCCTGCCGCATGGTACCCCGTGGTGGCTGGTACCGATCATGGTTCCGCTGGAAATCATTTCGTTTCTGGTACGTCCGATGACCCTTGCCGTGCGTTTGGCAGCCAACATGGTGGCCGGTCACGTCCTGCTGAAAGTCTTCGCGGCCTTCTGTGTGATGCTGCTGGGCATTACCGTTGAAGGTGGTTTGAGCATGACCGCGCCTGCTGCCGCACTGCCGCTGCTGGTGCTGGTTGCCATTACCGCGCTGGAAGTGTTCGTGGCGCTGCTGCAGGCGTATATCTTCACCGTATTGACCTGCGTGTATCTGAACATGTCGATTCATGGCCACTAGTCGTTAGTGAGTTGAAAAGGAGCCGAAAGGCTCCTTTTTCGGCTTGCGTGGAGGGGCTACCTTGGGTATAAGGGCCGCATATCGAAGAGATTCATTAACTAGGAGAAAACATCCATGGAACCCACCACCGTTGCGACCACCGTTGCCGCTACCGACCTCACCATGCTCAAGGCCATTGGCGCCGGTATCGCCGCTATCGGTATGCTTGGTTCGGGCCTTGCCCTTGGTATCATGGCCGGTAAGTTCTTTGAAGCCGTTGGCCGTCAGCCTTCCGTTGAAGAGCGTCTGAGCAGCTACTTCTATATCGGCGCCGGTCTGATCGAAGCTGTGGCCCTGTTCGCCTTTACCATCGCCGCCCTGATCCTGTTCGTACTCTAAGTATTACGGTTTAGGAATTCAGGCGCATGGAGCTGTTTGTTGTTGATTACCTCCACAGCCAGTACTTCTGGAGCACTGTGGCGTTCGTCATCCTTTTGGGGGTGATGTGGCGCTTTGTTGTGCCCGCCGTTCTGGCTGTTCTGGATGCGCGTGCCGCCCAGATCGCCAGCGACCTTGATGCGGCTGAGCGTGGACGTGTACAGGCTGAAGGTACTTTGGCGGAATATGCCGCCCAACTGGCCCAGGCCAAGAAGGAAGCTGCCGAAATCGTCTCCCGTGCCCGTGCCGAGAGCGAAGCGCTGGCCAATGAGCGTATCCGTCAGGTTGAAGCTGATCTTGCCCGCAAGGCCGAAGAAGCCCGTAAGAGCATTGAAGCCGCCCATGCCGAAGCCCTGCGCTCGGTACAAAAGGATGTGGCCGATATCGCTGTAAAGGTGGCTGAGAAGCTGCTGGAAGCCTCGGTTGATACCAAGGTTGCCATGGCTTTGACCGATAAGGCGCTGAGCAAAGGTTTGAACTAAGGTTCTGAGCTTGGAAAACCGGCCTATGGGCCGGTTTTTGCTGGGATGTGTATGAATTTGCTTGACGGGCGTGCGTAATTTAGCGACAAGGCGCTATTCGCATGGTCGGAACCATGCACAACGAGATTGGAGAACACCGAGATGAAAAAAGACCTGCACCCCGGCTACCACTTTGTAAAGGTAGTTATGACCGATGGTACCGAATACATGACCCGCACCACCTGGGGCGAGGCTAACGGCCGTCTGCAGCTGGTTATCGACAGCAAGAACCACCCGGCCTACACCGGTGAGCGCAAGATTCTCGACTCCATGGGTCGTATGGAAAAGTTCCGCGCCAAGTATGGTGTCAAGACCGAAGCCAAGGCTTAAGTCTTCGTGCTTACCGCAGGGGCCGCATTGGCCCCTGTTTTTTATCTGTATGAATCATGCAAAAGCCGCCTTCCTATTCAGGAGGGCGGCTTTCAGGTCCGGCGGAGGCGGACGTACGCAAGCAGGTGGTTGAGCAGGCGGTCGGCGGCGACCATGAGCACTATGGGAGGAATGATTTCCTCGACATTGAGTGACTCGAGAATGCCGGACAGCAGGTAGAGGCTTCCACTGACCATTGCAATGACCCAGAGCCGTGTGGGACTGTAGCAGGGCATGGGGGCATAGTAGAGAAAGGTGAGCAGGAAGAAGCCGCAGGCTGTGACGCCGAGGCCTGCCAGAATGCTGATTTCGGGGGTGGGCCATGTTATACCGAGGTAGAGACCTAAAACCACCATGCTAGCTTGCAGGAGGTGGTGGTAGGCATCTTTCCACGGGGGATCGGGAATGATGGGTTTGGAAAACATGCTGATTGCTCCGTGAAGCGGGTGTGTAGGCACGATGTAGGTAGGGGGTGGGGGAATTTCAAGGTGGAGCCTTAAAAGTGAACCGCCGGAAAGGCGGTTCGGTTGGTGGCTTAACGCCCGTAGCGTTCGTGCAGGTAGCGTTTTACCGTGAAGAGCTGGTAGATACGGAGAGCGCCGCCTACGACCAAGAGGAGGTCGAGGAGGAGATATTCGGACGACATTAAATAAGTGAGCACGGATAAGCTCCAGTGTGCAGGTGAAACATATCAGGTTGTTTCAGGTCGAGACCTTGTAACGGGGGTGGCATACTCCTGCTGAACCGGAATGTAAAGTTGTAGCCGCGAAAAACCGCCCTTGCAGGCGGTTTTTGTAAGGTGTGCCGGCGTTAGGCGGCGTTTTCCAGCGCATTCATTTCGGAACTGTTGAACACCTTGCGCATGTCGATGTGCACGATCATTTTATCGTCGTGGTTGGAGATGCCCTTGATGTATTCGGAGCCGATGGAGCCAGCGACCAGCGACGGTGGTGGCAGGATGCTGTCGGAGGGAATGCGTTCCACTTCGCGGACGGCATCGACAATAAGGCCGATGACCATACCGTTGCCCAGTTCGACCACGATGATACGGGTTTCGTCGGTGGCGGTCTGGGTGTCGACACCGAAGCGTTTGCGGAGGTCGACGATCGGAATGATCTGGCCGCGCAGGTTGATCACGCCTTCGACAAAGTTCGGTGCTTGTGGCACGGGAGTGATGGCGGTGAGACGGATGATCTCGCGGACGTCGAGGATCGGCAGTGCGAACACCTCGCCGAAGAGTTCGAACGTGACCAGTTGTTGCAGGCTGGTGCTGGATTCGGCCTGGCGCGAAGAGCTGTGCATGTTGAGCATGGGGTGGAGTCCCGTTTTTTTATTAAATTTATTATATGTGAATTTACAGGAGCGGTGGCGCATTAGGCAAGGGGCTGTTTGGGCATATGGCGGGCTGGCGATGTTTATGGCATCCTACTGTGGTGGAGTTAGCGCAATTACCTGAACTTGAAGAGCGACTGGGAGACATCTCCCTTGCGCAGTCTTACGGCCGTGTGAGTGCCGTTGAGGGCCTTGTTATTCGTGTGGCGGGTCTGAATAATGTGGCCGGACAGGCCACCATGGGTGCGCGTTGTAAAATATTAGACATTCGGGGTGAGCCACAGGGGCGTATGGCCGAAGTGGTGGGCAGTACCGATGATGGTAGCACCCTGTTGATGCCGTATGGGGCCTTGGATGGCATCGGTCCCGGGCAGCGTGTGTATATGGATGGTGCTCATGGTGGTGCGACCGTACGTGTGAACCACAGCTGGATCGGTCGTGTGTTGAACGGGCTGGGGGAACCGTTGGACGGCAAGGGGCCGCTGGCGAGTGTGGGGGGTGAAGATCGTGCCTTGCGGGCCGGGCCGCCGCCCGCATTCCAGCGCAACCTTGTGGGCCCGAAGATGGACACGGGTGTGCGGGTACTTAATACTTTGCTGCCGTTGTGCGAAGGTCAGCGTATGGGGATCTTTGCCGGAAGCGGTGTGGGCAAGAGCGTGCTGATGGGTATGTTGACGCGGCATAGCAATGCCGAAGTGACCGTGATCGGGTTGATTGGTGAGCGCGGAAAAGAGTTGAACGAGTTCATTCAGGAAGAGTTGGGTGCGGCCGGGCTGGCGCGCAGCGTGGTGATTACGGCGACGGGAGATGAACCGCCGTTGGTGCGGCGTCAGGCCGCGTATCTGACCATGGCGGTGGCGGAGTATTTCAGAGATTGCGGATTCAAGGTTCTGTTGTTGATGGATAGCGTGACACGTTTGGCGCAAGCCCAGCGCGAGATTGGTCTGGCCAGCCGTGAACCGCCCACTACACGTGGTTATACTCCGAGTGTGTTTGCCGAGTTGCCGCGCCTGCTGGAGCGTGCCGGGCCGGGCACGGGGACGGGATGTATCTCGGCGATTTTCACGGTCCTTGTGGAAGGTTCGGACATGGAAGAGCCAGTGGCAGATGCTGTGCGGGGGATTCTGGACGGTCACATCGTACTCACGCGCAGCTTGGCCGAGCGTGGACACTTCCCCGCCATTGATGTGTTGCGGAGTGTGAGCCGCATGGTACCGAAGTGTTTGAGTGCCGAAGAGTATGCGTTGGTGCGGCGGACACGCCAGACGCTGGCAACATATGACGATATGGCGGAGTTGATCCGGTTGGGTGCATATACGGCGGGGAGTGATCCGCAGGTGGATGAGGCTATCCGGCTGATGCCGAAGCTGGAAACCTTCTTGCGGCAGGCCCCGAATGAAGGATGCAGCATGGCGGACAGTTTTGCGCGCTTAGATGATGCCCTGAAAGCGGCGTAGAGGCGATGAGCAAGACGCTGGACGTTTTGATCAAGGTGGCGGAACGCAAGGTTGAGGAGATGCAACAAAACCTCGCCAAGACGCGGGATGCGCTGATGCAGTTGGCGCAGGGGATTGTGAAGCTTGAGCAGGACGCGAAGATCGCATTCATGCAGGCGGTAGGTGAGGATGATATTCTTTCGCTCCAGGTGGCGGGGGCGTACCAGGAGCGTGTACGGCGCGAAATTGAAGCCTTGCGTGGGCTTGAGGTGGGATTGAAGGAACAAGAGGCACAGCAGCAGCAGGAGCTGCAAGCGTTGTATGCCCAGCAGAAAACCTACGAACTGTTATTGGAAAAACAAAAGCTGGCGTTGAAGAAAGAACGAGCCAAGAAGGTGCAGAATAACTTGGATGAGGTTGCGGGACGTATCCGGTAATTGGAGAGGCGCGGACTCAAACGCTTTCCTGAATCGCTCTGCCTAACCTTGTATTACTGGGATGCGGCGGCTCATTCTATCGGCTCAGGATAAAGCATTTAGAGCCTCATCGATTGTTGAAAAGGCCTCGTGAGAGGCCTTTAGATTTAGACGTTGTATTTAGGGGTCCCCGGAGGGGCTTTGGTGTACGCGATCGCGTTGGTGTGAGTTTTATCCGGACGGACGATGTGGCGTTGGCTATAGACATTCTCGGAGTGGCCGAGCAGGAGATAGCCATCGTCATTCAGCGCGTTGGCAAGGTTGCGGACGACCTTTTCCTTGCTGTTCTCATCGAAGTAGATGAGCACATTGCGGCAGAAGATCACATCGAATTTACCCAATGCGCCGGTGCGGATGGCGTCCATCAGGTTGCCTTCCTGGAAGCGGCACATCTGCTTGATCTCGGGTTTGATGGTCCAGCTTTCGGTGATCGTGCCGCTGCCGGGTACGTGTTCGAAGTACTGGTTGAGCAGGCTTTGGGGGACGTTGCGGATATTATATTTGCGGTAGACGCCGGCACGGGCTTTTTCCAGGGCGTCGTGGCAGATGTCGGTGCCCACGAGTTCGAACTGCATGTCTTTGCCGGTCAGGCCGAGGTCCTTCAGCATGAGCGCGATGGTGTAGAGTTCGTCTCCGGTAGAAGACGCGGCCGACCAGATGCGGAAGCGCAATTGGCGCTGTGCGCGGCGGGCCAGTACCAGCGGCATCAGTATCTCATCACGGAAAGCTTGAAGCTGCGGTTCGTGGCGGAAGAAGAAGGTTTCGTTGATAGTAACCTCGTCGATCAGGAAGCCATATTCGGAACGTCCGGAGGGGCTTTCGAGATAGGTGAGGTAGCTTTCAAAATTCTTCAGGCCCAAAGCCTGTACGCGCAGGTCGAGCTTGGAGGCGATGAAGTAGGCCTTGTTGGCTTCGAACCGCATGCCGGAGAGATCGTAGATGAGGGCTGCGAACTTCTGGAAGAGTGTATCGGACAACGTGGGGCGGTTTGCCGCGGCCAAGCCAAGGCCCGGCGCGGCCGGAGTGGCGGATGTTGGTGCTGTGCTGCCGGTGGTGGAACCGGGGGCAGACGGCAGGGGAGGCGTGCTCAGGAAGGACATGCTTTTGACCCTGCCCAAACCCTGAGATGGCTGCAAGTAGGCAAAGATTACACCTCTCGGATTGCCGGTAGGGGTGTGGCTTCTTGGTGGTGACGCTGCTGTGGATACAACTTGTGCTAAGCGCTCGTCGGCAGAGGGTTTTCCGTTTCGGCCAGAAGTTCGGCACGGGGATTGACGGGGAAGGTGGAGGTGGTTTCGACCGATATACCGCCATTTAGTCCATAGGTTTGCAACAGGTTGCTGACGAGAGATTGGAGTTGTTCGGTAAAGCCGTCTTCGGTGGTGGATGTACGACGAAGTTTCAGCCAGATATCCGGGTAGCTGATCAGGCCATCCAGCTGCATGGCGCCCATGCGCGACATTTCGACCTCGACCACAAAGCGGGTCGAGGTGGGTGCGCGCGGATCGTCTTTCTTTTCACGTCGCCAGAAGAAGCCGCCCTGGCGGGGATCTTCGCCGGGGGCTTCCACATAGGGGAAGATCGTTCCGCGCCACTGGTTTTCGTGATGCAGCGGCGGGCGTTGTTGCAGCTGGCTGAGTTGCGAAATGTCAGATGACAGATCAATGCCGAGGGATTTGAGAAGTTTGGTCGCGTCGCGGTCGAGAACTTTGTCCATATCATTGGTACTGAGTGCGTTCACGAAGGCGATAAGGCCCGGCATCAGATTGGACAGCTGGGGCAGAGAGGCACGCAGATTGGCCGCTTGCGTGGGCGCTTGTTGTTGTAGCACTGACAGTCCTTGCTGCAGGTTCGTCCATTGTGACCCGATGGTGCCGACAGTATAAGCCGCCTGCGTTTGAGCGGGCAGTGTGAGGCCGAGCAGCGTTGCGGCGAGACTGGTATCCATACGCATGATGACCTGTGCACCGACCGGCAGCAGCGCGCTGTTGGCAAGGCCCTGTTGTGTCAGATTCAAAGCGGCGACCTGGCCCGCCATGGCCGGCGGCTGACTGAGGGTGATGAGCAATTGTCCGGCTTCGTTCTGGCCGGTGAGGGTGCCGTGGAGCATCATGCCCGGCGAAAGTACCGCTTGGCTGGTTTGGGGGGGAACCGCAGGGTTGTTTTGCTGGGCCGTACCGGTTTGCGTTTGGGGAGTCTGGTTATCGGACACCAGAATGCGTTGGACATTGGCGCTGGGAGTGATGGGGAAATCGGCCACGATAATGCTTCCGGTTGGGAGGGGTTGGGAGGTGGTTGAAGCCAAGGTTAACGGCATGGTGGCACCGTTGGCAAGCAGCGCGGTTTGCGTGGTTGCCGGTTGGTTGGGTACGGGTGGAAGGATGCGTCCGGCCATGGGGATGGTGGGAGGCGTGATCTCGGGTTTTGCGGCGGGCGGGGTAGCCTGTGGTTGAGGGGCTGGTTGCAGTTGAATCTGCTGGGGCATCGCAAGTGGTTGGGCATTGCTTGCACCGGTCAGCACCAAGGTCGGTTGAGTCGTCTGCGGTACGGTCGGGGGCACCAGCATGGCGGGTTGAGGTTGATTAACCGGAAGCGAGACGCCGAGATTCAGTGTGAGGGTTACTGGTTGCGTCAGTGTCGGTGAGGTGAGGGTTGCCGTTTGAGTGCCGTTGGGTTGCATCGGCGCTGTGGGTGTGAGGATGAGCGGTTGGCTGATCGCAGTTTGTGGCAGTGTTGCCGGCAATGTAGTGGCCACGGGGCCGGCGGGCACCGGGAGCGGTTGTGTGGGAGTGTTGGTGTTGGGGGTAACCGCTTGCAGCAGCGTGGTGGTAATCAAATTCTTGAGCGCCGGTGTGGTCGTGTTGGTATTGTTGAGATTGATGATGGGTGTTGCCGGCTGGGAGGGGGTTGGCACCAATGTTTGCTGCGCGGGGAGTTGCACAGCGGGCGTTGCGACCGCTCCGGAGGTATTGCTGGAGGGTGGTAAAATGCGGGCTTGAATGGCGGGGGGTACATTGGATGGCGCGGCGGGTTGGCCAGCTTGGGGGGCTTGCGGCAGGACATCGGCAGCCGAGAGTTGGAGCTGGGTTCCGACGGGGAGGGCGGGGCTGACCGTGGCAGTGAAATTTGCGCCGGTGGGGGTGGTGAAGGTGATCTGGTTACCGGTCGAATTACTAACCGTGAGTGTGAGGGGTTGATTCAGAATTTGGGTGCGCACGCTGGCAGGAAGAGCAGGTGTAAATGTGACGTTGACCGGAGGGCTCTCCAGTTTGCCCGTGAGGCGGGAGAGGAGGGATGGTAGCGCGTCGAGGAGGTTCATGCGGCGAGACTAACCGATGCCGCAGGGGTAAGCTAGACCGCTTGGGTGAGAATTGTTTTCAGCAGGTTGGGGAAGCGCAGGTTGAGGTCATCGGCGCGCAGGGCATTGTGGTGCGTTTGGCCCTGCTTGGTGGTGTGGATGACACCGGCTTCGCGCAGGATGCGCAAGTGGTGCGTGAGCGTACTGCGCGGCGTTTCGCAGCAGACATCGCCGCAGCTGAGCGGGCCACTGTCGGCAATCTTTTTGACAATAGACAGACGGGTTGCATCGCCCAAGGCGTGCAAGACCTGCGCGAGGTCGATGGTCATTTCCACCGGATTTCCGAGGAGTATCAAGCGGTGAATCTCGCGATCCACCGCGCCGAGACGGATATCGAGCCCGTCGCCGACTTCCACATGGCCGACATGCGGAAGGAGAGGATGCGGCTCAAGGATGAAATCTACGGGATGCTGATGCGGCCGGAAAAGGTCGAGCAGCTTCCCTGAGGGGCGGAGTGCTTCCGCTTCTCGTCAAGGCCGTGGCGGCGGTTGGCCGACTGTGGCGCAGAAGAACAACAGAGGAGTGGAAGCGCTCATGTCGAATGCCTACGACGTCATCGTTATCGGTTCGGGTCCGGGCGGCTACATCGCCGCGATCCGCGCGGCGCAATTGGGCCTGAAGACGGCCATCGTCGAGCGCGAGCATCTCGCCGGCATCTGCTCCAACTGGGGCTGCATTCCCACCAAGGCGCTGCTGCGCTCGGCCGAGATATTCCACTACGCCCAGCATCCGGGCGACTACGGCATCAAGATCGAAGGCTCGGTGACGCCGGACCTGAAGGCGATCGTTGCCCGCTC
>QFOU01000016.1 GCA_003241595.1 Pseudomonas fluorescens | reverse complement strand
GAGACAATATTGGTATTGGCGGTTACGTGGGCACCCGAGAGCGATGCCAAGTGCTCGATAACCGGAACAGCGAGGTTTTGACCGGTGGCGGCCTCCAGCTCGGACAAGACCGGCGCACGGGCGACTTCCAGCAGCATCGGGCCGGATTCGGTTCGCAACAGGCTCACGGCGCTAAAGGGAGCACCATAGACACTGGCGGCTTCTTGCGCGAGTTTAAGTTCGGCGGCGGTAAGATCGGTGAGCGCGACCGACAGGTTACCGCTTTCACGCGGGCGCACAAAGCCTACCGGCGCGCGGCGCAGGACGGAAGCAGCCACACGGTTACCGATGAGCATGATGCGCACGTCTTCTCCCCATGGCTGGGGCAGATCTTGAACCACAAAGGGATGGCCGACGGCGCTGAACTTTTGCGCCAGTTCCAGACCTTCTCCCGAGTGTTGCGCCACATTGAACTGGCGACCACGGCCACCATGGCGGCTACGGATAAGGCACGGGAAATTGATCTCTGGCAGAATTACCGTGAATTGCTCGGCGCTATTCAGCACCCAGTTGCGCGGCGTAGGGATGTTACGGCGGGCAAACAGGCGGGCCATGGTGACGTGGTCTCCCAGCGGCACGCGGTTATGCGGATAGACGGGTTGGCCCCATGCGCGGAGGGTTTCTACTACTTGCCAGGTGAATTCGTCATCCCAACGGGCGATCGGCAGCACGAGGTCGGCAGCGGGGAACGGGAGATCGCGCCAGCGGACGGGGCTATCCGGCAGGCTGGCACTCCCCTGCGTGGGGTTCGGCGCATTGCTGAAATTGAGGAAGACATCGGCCGGGTTAATGATACTGATGGTATGACCGAGTTGAGCGGCAGCGGCGGCAAGCCTTACCACAAACTCCCCTTGGCTATGCTGGGAGTGGAAACGGGTAAGAATAATAAAACGCATATCGGGGAGCTGTCCTGTTTATAAGATATAGGTGCCTAGGAGCTGATTTTCCAGTGTGAGTTTGAAAAATCCTCGTTTTGTGAATTTGTAAGCTCAACAAGGCGGGAGGCCGTGCGCTCGAAGACCTGAGCTGCGGGGCCGGAGGTGCAGATCTGGAATGGTGGAACGGCGGCGCTGACGATCAGGCGGCGGCGTTGCTCATACATAATATCAATCAGCGTTGCGAGGCGCAGCGTGCTGTCGGCCTCGGACGGCGTGAGTTGCGGAATACCTTCAATGATAACAGTCTGATAAGAGCTGACCAGTTGCTGATACTCCTGGCGACCGAGTGGTTTATCGCAGAGTTCGGAGAACGTGGCCCAGAGCGCGGAGCCGGCACGGCGCTTGGCATGCACGAAGGAAAGCGGCAGAACGGTGGGGCCGTCGGCATTATCTTCGAACAGGACGGAGAGGTGCGCTTCGGCGGATTCTCCGGGAGGTGTTATAATATAAGTAGAAGCCCCCTGCCCGCTGGACTTGCCGTGGAGGCGGAAATCCATACCGTTGCCGAGATCGACGGGGTCCATATTCTCTTCCAGCAGTTTGAGCAGAGGCGTAAAGCGGTCGCGGTTAAGGCCGCCTTGGAAAAGATCGGGCAATGCCCAGTTACTGGTGGCGACCACAATCGTACCCTGCTTGAAGAGCGCCTGCATGAGACGGCCGAGGAACATGGCATCCGGCAAGTTGGTGAGATAGAATTCGTCGAAGCCGAGAACCGAGGCTTCGGCGCTAATTTCTGCCGCCAAGCGGGCTACGAGATCGGGCTTGTTACGCGATTCGACCGGCGCAGGCGGCATGGCATTCAGGCGGCGGTGGAGTTCGGCCATGAAAGCATGGAAGTGGACACGGCGTTTGTTCTGGAAGGGAAGACTTTCCATGAACATATCGAGCAGTTGCGATTTACCCCGCCCTGGCGGCCCATACAGCCACAGACCTTTGGGAGCTTGCTCGGAATTATTGATGGCGCGCGATAGATTTTGCAGGCGCAGAACAGCGCGGGCTTGGGCGGCATCCGGCTGCCAGCCATTGGACAGAAGTTTTTGATACGACGAAAAAAGGTCCACTCTGACGGGTTCTCGGTAAGTATATTTAAGTAGTGCGGCCATGACAGGCGTACAGTGGCGCGCCTGCCAGCATAGGGTCAAGGTTTGCTTACACACGGCTCGGATTACCTTGACTCTGGGGTTGCGCTTAGGCCACAAACATAGGGTAGCCCTAAAGGCAGACAGGAGCATTTTACCATGGCGGAACCCGTAGGAATTCTTGAAAACATTAAGGTCAATGTTCAAGACCTCAGCATTAGCAATACAATTGCCAAATTGCCGATCGCCACGGAAATCAAACAGATTGATCGCACATTTGAACGTGTGTTCGACCAGCTCCCCTATGCTGTCATGAAGCTTAGCCTTGGTGTGGCCATTATCATTCTGGGATGGATCATTTCGGGATGGGTGGCGAGCAAGATGAACCGCCTGCTCTCCCGCGCCCATATGGAAGAGACTCTGGCTGCGTTTTTAGCTTCGGCAGCGCGTTTCATGCTGTTCTTCAGCATTTTCCCGCTCGGACTTTCCATCATTGGTGTAAGTGGCACCACCATGGCCGCCTTGCTGGGTGCCATTGGTTTGGGGGTTGGTTTTGCCCTGCGCAACACCATCGGCAGCATTGCCGGCGGCTTGATGATGATGGTTCACCGCCCCATGAAAGTAGGCGACTGGGTAGAATACACCAACCCCCCGAACACCGTTGGCGGCACCGTAAAGCGCATCGGCATCTTTTCGACCGAGATCAATACACCCGAGCACATCCGCGTGTTTGTGCCCAATGTCATCGTTTGGGAGAACGTATTGCGCAACCACACCTATAACCGCATGCGCATGCTGAAATTCGCCTTCCGCCTGCGTTATGACACCGATGTGCGTGCCGCGTTCGATATTCTTAAAGCCAGAGCTGTTGCAAACCCGCTGATATTGCGCAACCCCGAGCCTGTCTTCTCGGTTGAGCGTTTTGAAGAGACCGCCGTTATGTGCAACGTGGATGTATGGGTGCGCACCGAAGACCGCAAAGCCCTGACCGACACCCTGCTGCTGGACATGATGGAAACCCTGCGTAAGCACAATATTGTGTTAGCTTACAAAAATGAGCCTCTGCCCGAGGATGCCGTGACTCACGTTGTAGGTGATACCGCCAAGCCCACCCCCGTTGAAACTGTTGGAAAGCGCGTTGAGAATGGTGCATCCGGCAGCAGCGAAGCGCGAAAGGTTTTAGAGAAGCCGGCAAGCGATGATAAGCTTGAGGCCACAAACCAACGGAAGAAGTAATTCCATGCGATCTGCCTTGCTTGGCCTTGTTGCCCTCTTTGCAACCACAGCCCCTGCCCTGCACGCCCAGACGGCGGCACCTGCGGCCAAGGCCCCCATCGTTGTGGAAATGTTCACCAGCAAGTTTTGTCCGAGCTGCCCCATGGCGGAATCGAAACTTAAGAGTGTTGCCAACGAGAACCCTGATCTGCTGGTCGTCTTTTCTCATGTGGACTACTGGGACCGGAGCCCCAAGCAGAAAGATCCCTTCGGCTTGCCCGAGCTGACACAGCGCCAATACGATGTTGCAGCCTCGTTGGGCCGCCGCCCCGGTGAAGTATTTACCCCCATGCCTGTGCTGGACGGTCAGATCATGGCCAAGCCCCCCCTTCTCTTTAGCTGGGGAAGTTCTCTGGATGAGGCACGTCAGTTACCCGCCAAGCCTGCGTTGGCCGTGCGAAAAACCGCCGATGGCGATGTTGAAATTGATATCCCTGCCGCACTGTATGGTGCCAACCGCGAGATATGGGTACTTGGTCTGCTTCCGATTGAGGGCAGCAAGGCCAACACTGTCGGTGGAATTGCTGAGGGCCAGATGAAGACAGGCACCGTACGCATACCCCACGCGCTTTTGCCAAAGGGCGAGAAAATGCTCGTGCTTCTTCAGGAAGTGGGGCCGGGTAAAGTTGTGGCTGTGGGTCAGCTTTAGACCTTTCCCCTAAAAAGACCGCAATCGCGGTCTTTTTTTATTATAATTTGGCGTATTTAAGCCATTTTATTGAGGTGTCAGGCACTTAATGTATACTTATTGTGTTGCCGTTTATAAAAAACCGATGCAACTCATTAAGAACAATAGCTCCCCCTCGCAACTGGCCCACCGGCTTGCCCAGTGTGTTGACCGCGTGGGAGGCAAGCGCGCCATGGCGACCGCCACGCTTATTAGCGAGGCGCAGCTATTCCGATATATCAGCGGCGAAAGTGACCTTCCTGCTGAACGCCTTGTTGCCATTGCCAAAGCTGCGAATGTAGATGCCGGATGGCTATTGACCGGCGCAGGCGATATGGTGGAGGGCGTTAAGAAGGACGCCCGTCCTGTTTTCCGTAGTGAGCTGATGGTGCAAGTGACGCAGACACTTGAAGAATTGCTTGTTGAGTTTGAGAAGCCTTTTAATCCGCGCCAAAGAGCTCGCGCCATTACATATCTGTATAATGCGTTTCGGCATGAAGAAACGATGCGGGAACGGGAGTATTCCCCTCAAAAATTCGATATACTTAAAACACTTAACTTTCTTGCCGATCTACGTACTGAAGAGCAGCTTGAGATATTACTCAATGCAATGAATATTCTTGAATATTCTAAAACTCCAAACCAATACACCAATGACGAGATGCAGCTTTTCCGCGCGTGGTGCAATCTGTTAGTTGAGGGGGCGAAAGGCTATTATTCAAGCTATGCTGGCAAGGTTTATTTAGAACAACGGATTGGCGGACCTCTTGACCCCGCCGCAATTGCTGAATTTCAGACTCTCATTCAGAGTGTTATGAAGCTGAGCGGAAAAACTCAGCTTAATTGGCTCGATCTTGGATGCGGAAACGGCCGCCACCTTGCTCATATTCATAAGCACATGCCCAATATTTCGGCTCAGGGTATTGAACTTTCGCAACTTGGATACGCCAAATGCAAAGAATTGATGGATGCTGAGAAGCTACCTAAGGACTCTGTCATAATGGCTGACATGCGAAAAATTCCGCTGGCAGGCGATACATTTGATGTGGTCTTTGCCCGCATGAGCTTGCATTGTTTACCTTACATTCCCAATAGCGGACTAGGTATGGAAGAAGCTTTTGAAGAAATACGTCGAGTATTAAAACCCGGCGGGATCGCGGCATTGCAATTCCCCAATGGACACTGGCGAGATTATTCCATGCCACGTCAGTTTATGAATCAGGATTCGGTTAAAGCGATTGCACAATCTTGCAAACTGGAAGTTGTAGAGATTGCGCAAGTGATGGAAGAGCCAACTACATCCACAGACGGAAGCTACATTCCTTCCACCATGAAATTTACTTATGGCCAGTCATTACGTGTATTACTCCGTAAATAAAAAGGCCCTTTGGCAGGGCCTTTTCAATATTGCACCCACTAAGCGCTTTTGTCGCAATCGGCAGCCATCATCAGCTGTGGATCCATGCCGTAGGCCATGAGGTTGATGCCAAATTCTGACTGATATGCGGGAATAGTGTTTGCCTCGAAGATCGGGGTTTTATCTTCACCTTCTTCGGCCGGATTGTGGTGCATGTACTCACCGAACAGCAGTTGGCAGTCGGCCATGTACTGGCGGGTGAAGGTGATGTGGGCGTGCCAGACATGGTCGACCAGACGCGGGGGCACAAAGGCGGTGCCAGGGAAAGTTGCGCACAGGGTGAGGAACTTGCGGTAGAGGTCTTCAGCGCGAACCAGATCGGCGGCGGGAAGGCCGGTATCTTCGGCGACGTGCTTCATCACGGCGTCGAGGTTTACCTTGGCAAGGCGTTGTTCGAAGGTCATGTCGAACTGTGGTGTGGCTATCATATCTGAGAGACTCCCTGTTTACTGTCTATCGTATACGATGCACAGTAGGGCTGGTGTCTCTCATATGCAAGAGGGTTGCCTAATTATTTGTGGATAAAATGCATCTTTATTGCAAATTCATATATTTATTAAGACATATATAACGACCTCGGTCACAAATCCTCATCGGATAATTACACATGAGGGAGAGACGATATATGGAGGTTCAGAGTGACTTTTATAGTCAAGGCGATTACGAACAGCCGCGTGGACGGCTAGTTTTAGTGCTTGAGCACCAGTTGAGCGAGGCCAGCCGCGACAGTTTGCGCGACCTGCTCAGGACATTCCGGTGGACCGACGATGTGACCATGGTTTCTGGCTTGTCACGCGCCAGTATGTTTCAGGCTGATGAGGAAGGACCGGGTGTATTTTATAACCACAGGGAATATATAGAGCCGGAAGAAGCAAGCCGGCTACTGCCCTGGCGCGAGGTCTGGCTGGTGGCTGGCGGGCGCGTTTGGCAACTCGGAGCCCGATGTCATTGAGGCCTCTTCACCGGCAGCAGGTTCGATCTCGGCTTCCGGCGGGAGGTTCGTTTCGATAGAATTAAAGGTAGGTTCGGGGAGTGCCTGAATCAGTTTGAATACCGGTGGAGGCGTGTCGATAATACCGCGCGGGGTAAGAATCTCGGTATTGTTCGTGAACATCGCTCCGCTGAATGCCGATTCGGTATTCGTCAGAGGTTCGTTATAGGACTCGAAGCCCGATGCAGAGGTCGATGCCACCTGACCCGCGAGGGCAATAGCAACGGCAATGGCTATGGACTTAGGATTCATGCGGGGAGTTTAGTACATTGCGGCGGGTGTTCCCACACGAATTTTCCACGACGGTGCCATACCCATAGGCAAAAGGCTCTTACGCGGGGTTGTTGCCGCACCTCCAGATGCTTAGGGTATTTGCCATGACAACCGCACAACAAAAAGCTGCGCGCAAACGCATGCCCCCCCAAACCACCAAGGCCACGGCCGAGGTTAGTGAAACCACCGCCCTTACATGGTGGAAATGGAATGGTGTTGACGGACTGGTGCGCGGCATCCTGCTGTTCTTTGCGGCCACCCTCCCCCTTTATTATGATCTTGCCGTACCGGAAGTAAGTGGAGATATCCGCTGGTTTGCCACTGAATTCTTTGCTGGCTTGTGCGGCTTGCTATTACTGGCAAATGCAGTCGTCAAAGGTAAGACAAACCTGAACCTACGGGGGCCAGTGACCTTCTGGTTTGCCGCCGGATTAGCCATTTGGGTTGTGGTGAGCATGATCGATGCCATCAACCCGTCTCGCGGGATCATTCTCGTTAAAGCCCTTTATGCACAGATGATCTTGATGACCGCCGTATATGCCGTGGCCACCCCTGCGTTTTGTCGTCGCCTGTTGTGGGCCATGGTATTGCCGCTGGCTATCACCAGCATGATTGGCATCTGGCAGTTCCATGAGATCCGCGACCTTGAGCTGCATCAAATTCTTGATGACAGTTGGCTGTTGTTCTGGCTAAAGCCCCTTGTGGTCTGGGTACTTGATCCATTAGGTGCCTTCTTGGCCGACCTTAAGGGTTGGGATAACCGCAACCTTGGTATCGCAGGCTTCTCGGCCAGCTTCTTCCTGCAGAGCGCTGTGCCAGGAAGTACGTTTGCCAACAAGAACCTTGCCGGCAGCTGGACCGCCATGATGCTGCCCGTTGTATTCTACCTGCTGCTCACCGCTAAAAAGTGGCCGGCCCAGGCCGTTGCCAGCGTATTGTTAGGCTTAGGTTCGGTCTTTTTGATTTACAGCCGCGCACGGGCGAGCTGGGTTGCTATTTTCGCCGCGCTACTGACGTTTGCCGCATTGGTTATTATTGTGCCCGCATGGCGCAAGGCAATGCTGAAGCACTTGGATAAGAGCCATATCTTCTGGCTGTTGATCCCCATCTTCATGGTTGTGAAATGGGGTGGTGCGGTCTCTCCGGTGGAAGGTAGTTATGCGATCGATCGCACGCCTACCCAGCAGGTGCAGGCCCTTGCTGAAAGTAGTTGGAATGAGATCGGCGGCCGTCTCGCCTATAATCTGAACAGCACTGTCATCACCAAGGATTATTGGTTCAACGGTGTTGGGCTTGGGAACTTCTATACCATTTACCCGCCGTATTATGATGCCATCGTAGTGACGCCCTGGAACAGCTACAATGTGATGGCGCGTCCGCAGCGTACGCACACGGATATGATGCAGGCCTTTACCGAGACCGGCGTTTTGGGTGGCCTTCTGTACGTCGGATTCTTTGTCTCTGCGATTACAATGGCCCTGCGTTTGGCCGGGCGTCGCGGTGGTGCGGTTGGGGGTTATCTGATCGGCGCGGGCATGATGAGTGCCGTATGTGCGCTGACCATATTCCTTGAACAGCGGAATATGCTGGCCCTGCCATGGGCATGGCACGTGAGCCTTGTTGCCGCCATGGTGCTGTTTGTTGCCGCCATGCTGTTTGGCGCCCTGCGCAACGCGCGCGCTGTACAGAATGAGACCGAATCTGCATCCGATAACCAGCTCTGCGGTTTGTTGGCGGGAATCTCTTTGCTGGGTATCAGCATCAATGCGCTGATGGACTTCCCCATGCAATTGCCAACCGCGCCTGCCGCCGCCGCGATGCTGATGGGCATCATCCTGTTCATGCACAGCCGTTACAACCCGACCCAGATGGTAGGGCCACGCCGTACCGTGCACCTTGGCAAAGCAGGTGTTGCCTTAGCCTTTGTTGTACTGGCCGCTGCGTGGGTGATTGCCTTGTGGGATGGTTACAAATTCCGTGAAGGCAATATCTTGCTCAAAGCAGGCATGGTACGCATTTATAGCGGCTTGACCGATGATACGACCCGTCAGCTTTTGGAAGATGCTTACCGGACGTACCCGTACGACCAGCGTATTCAAGAGCATCTGGGTGTCGTTTACGCCAACTATACGGGCAACGATCCTATGAGCCTTGATGAGCGTATTACGAAGCTGGAATGGGCGTTGAGCGGTGACCCGTGGGGTGCCAACCACATGGTGAACCTTGCCGGTTTGTATCTGCAACGCGCTGAAATTGCCAAGCGTAACGGCGATATGACCACGTACAACAGTTATGTAGGTAAAGCCGAAGGTCTGTTTGAAAAACTGAAGCGCAACGCCAACTTTAGCCACTATACATGGGGCATTGGTGGCACGATTCGGAACATGCAAGGCCAGTATAAGGATGCCATATGGATGTTCCAGCGCTCGCTTTCGATCGAGCCAAATTACCTTCCAGCCCAGTATGGTTTGCAGGTTGCGGTTTCGGAAAGCGGTATCGCTCCGCAACAACAAGTGCCTCAGGAGATACCCACTACCAATCCGTAAGGATGGTCTACAAAAAATGCGGGGATAAGCCCCGCATTTTGCTTTGCTGCACGAGTTAACCGGAGATGCTGTAACGCGTGAGCGGCATAGCTCCATCGGCTTGCAACGTGATGGGACGGCCCAAATGCATGAGGCAGGCGGCTTGGGTGAGATACTTTTGCAGGTGGGTGATGACATCCGGATGTGCGGTCACGGTTTGGGTGCGCAGTTTAGGGTTAGCGCCTGCGGGTGTGCGCCAGAGCTCCAGCCCGATGCGTCCGGCGATATATGGCGCGGTTTTAAGGAGCAAAGTGAGGCTGGGACCAGATCGTTCGCGCGTGAGTTCCAGCAACCCGTGGCGCGACATGGGGCGGAGTTCGACGAAGCGATCATCGGTCGTATTGAACGTGGCCAGCAGATGCTCGGCAATGATGCCGCGGTGGTTTTTGCTTTTGGGCGTGATGAAATCGACAATGACCGAGCCACCGAGATCAAGCAAGCGGCAGAGGCGGGCGACTTCTTCCGCAGCGCGCAGGTTGACGGCCATAGTGGCGTCTTGTTTGTTCATGTACGACGACGGGCTGGCGTTGACGTCGATAGTGGCGACGGCGGAGGTCAGTTCGATGATCAGGTTGCCGCTGATCCCCTTGCCCGCGAAGGGGAAGGTCGGGCGGTTGGTGGACATGGCATCGAGGCAGTTATCCAGTGTGTCGGTAAGCGATTCGGAGCCGAACTGGGTGTCGTCCATGTTGAGTTGGCGAACGCGGCTTTCTGGGACGTGCGAGGTGACTGCATCGCGCTGATGGCCGCCGTTAATCCAGACGGTGACGGGGTTGGAGCCGGCATCCTGCAGCGCGCGTTTAAGTGCAGATGGCGGATTTTGGATAAGACTGGGACATGGGGTTTCGCTCGACGGCATTTTATTGGCTGTGCGGGCATCCAGCCGTGCTCCCTTCTCTTCAAATCCGCCACGGGTGATGCGAGCGAGAATGGCCTGGCCTTCGGTGAGGCGCATGCCTTCAGGAATCGCATTGAAGGGTAGGAGCGCGTCGTGGACATCGCCGATATCGACAAAGGCAGCCCCGAGGCTGGGCACGACCATGCGCACGCGGCCATAGGCGAGTGCGCCATCGATATGGCGGCGGGAGGCTTCATCATAGCGGAGTGTGAGCAGCCGTCCGTGGTCATCGAACAGGGCGCAGCGGGTGTGCCAAGGCGAGGACTCGTAGAGGATGTGGTAGCTCATGCGAAAGGATTCACCTTAACGCCTGCGCGGGCGAGGAGTTTGGCGGTTTCGTACAAGGGAAGGCCCATGATGCCGGAAACCGAGCCATGCGTAGTGAGAATCCAGGGCTCCATGTATTCGATTTTGAAGCCACCGGCAGAGTTTTTCCAGAGGCCGGAGGCGATAAAGGCAGTGATTTCAGCTTCGGTCAGTTTTTTGAGTTTGACCCAACTGTCGACGATTTCGGAATAGGTTTTGCCGTGGGCATCTACTACCACGACGACCGTGGGGAAATGAATGCGGCGCCCGGATTGAAGGCGGAGGGATGCGGTAGCCTCATCTTCAGTCTGAGGCGTTTGGATGATACGGCGACCCAGCACCATCGGAGTATCGGCCGCGAGAACTATTGCACCCTTATTGGCTGCGGAAATGGTGTGTGCTTTGGCGATGGCGACGCGCTTGATGTAGGCCAGTGGGGCCTCATTTTTAAGAACGGACTCATCGACATTAGCAGGTTGGGTGGTGAACTCGACACCCAGTTTTTGCAGCCACTCTTTGCGGTACTTGGATTGGCTGGCGAGAATCAACTGCATTACCGCTAGACGTCCATTTTAAACTGCTTGGCGAGTTTGAGGCCTTGGTTCGCGTAGTTGGAGCCGATGCCTGAGCCGTATGTATTCGCAGGCGTTTGCAGCAGTTTCTCATACAGGAAGCGGCCGATGGGTTGGCCATGCTCCAGTACGCATGGCACATCGTGGGCGCGGACTTCTAATACAGCAGTCGTACCGTTGGTTTCCGGCGTGCCATTGAAGCCGAAGCCGGGGTCGAAGAAGCCTGCATAGTGCACGCGGATCTCCCCGATGCGGGTGTCGTAGGCGACCAATTCCGCCGCGTGACTGGGGGGCACGCAGATGCCCTCGGATGACGCGAAGATGTAGAATTCTTCGGGGTAGAGAATCAGCGGTTTGGTATTGGAGCGGGTGATGGGCTCCCAGAAATGGCTCCACTGGTAGCCACCGATACGCGCGAGGTCGATGGGCTGGGTGTGGTGCTTGGCGCGGTAGCCGATAATCGGGTTATCGCCAACGCTATTGGACTGTTCGCCGTGGAGGTCGATGCTGATCCAGAGGCCTTGATTCATCGCCCCTTCCCCCTTGCCGACCTGCTGGCGCAGGAGCGGAATTTGGGTGTGCAAGGTGGTGAGGTCGGCATCGGATACGCGAACATCGCCTTGGCGGAGGCGGAGTTGATTGAGACGGTCTCCGGCACGGATGACGATGGGGAAGGTCAGCGGCGAAATCTCAACGAACATGGGGCCACTGTAGCCTGCGGTGACGGTATCGTAGATGGTGGCATGGTCGGTGAGCAGGCGCACAAAGATATCGAGACGGCCGGTGGACGATTTCGGACTAGCGGTGGCCTCAATATGCGGGGGCAGATTAAGGGATTCTTGCAGGGGCACCAGATAGACCGCGCCACGCTCGAACAGTTGCGGCTGGGTGAGGTCGAGTTCGGTCATGCAGAGATCCGGCAGGCATTCCGACACCTTGCGGCCCTTGCCGGGCAGGAAGCCGGCTTGGATGCGATAGGCCTTGGTGCCCAAGCGCAGGTCGAGGCTGGCGGGTTGCACCTGGCCTTCCACCAGCGGAGTTTGGCTGGACAGATGGCCTTGGGCAAAGAGGTGGTGGAGATCGGTATCCACAAGGACACCTTGTTGCAGCGGGGTAATGGTGGCGGCAGGCTGATTCATCGGGTTTTTATAGCAGGGGTTGCGGAGCGTGGCGAGAGGTTGTATGCATACCGTGCTGATGGATTAAGCCAATTTAATCCATGCTCATTTTTGGAGGCAAAAGATGAGTACGCATACCAAGACTTTTCCCCCCCTCTTTGCGAGGAAACCTCTTAAATCACATACTCTCTGCGACTATAACGTTGCGTTCCCCCTTACAGATGACCAGCTGGCGGCTGTGTTGTCGGTAATGTTGCAGCCTTTCGGTTCTTTCTTCCGGAAAGAGCAGGTAGAGGTTGGCTACAATCGCACTTTTACAAGCCGTCCGGTTGGGGTTATCCCTTTCGGGATCATTGTGCGGCGATATGAACGGCTTAACGTTGCCATCCATACATGGGATGACGACGGCAAGATCATGCCGCTCCTGCTCATCCAACTTTATGGTGGAGGCATTGATATACGCGTGATTGAGCACTACCACTTTGATGGGGTGCTTGAAACCACGGGTGTACAAGGTCGCCTCAGCTGGTCTATTTGCAAGAATATGCTGGATAAGGCTGAGGAATATATGAAATCGCTTCGGCCCCATTTAAGCTGGCGGCTTAAGAAAGTTGCTGAAGGAGCTTAACCACGCGTATGACCGACCCCCCGACTTAAGGGGGTCGATCCTTTTTTATCCTCTTGTAAGGAGGTTGGTGTGAGCCAGCGATTAACGCGCAAGCGACTTATAGACATTGGTACTAAAGTGCTTGAGCACCAATGGGCAGCTATTCAGCAAATTGCTGAAGATGAAGAACTTGATGAAGATACCGTAGTGCGGGCACTTCATTTCGTGATGTTTGATGACGCTTTGAAAGAGCGCCGTAAACGGTCTGCCGTTGCTAAACCGACGGTTGAACCGATTAACGAAATACCTGAACAGCCTGCTACCGAGCAGACTTTTGAAATGGTTGCAGAACCACTCCCCCGCAAGCGGGGGAGGAAGAAAGCGAAAGAGAAAAAAGGAGGGGGCCATTGAGCCCCTTCCTTTTTGTTTTATAGTTATGACAGGACTGTGCCTGCGGGCGTGGCCGAGGCCAAGGATTGGCGGGTACGCGCGATGACATCGGCGGCGTCATCATCCTGACCAAATACCGTGAGGCCGTGGACGACCATGGCGTGCAAGCTGCGGCCACCGACCATGCAGGGGGTTTGAGTAGCGATATTGCAGAGTTCTTCGGCGCGCATGTTCGCATTTTCGACCGCGCGGAGTTCGTTCAGGATGATGGCGAACTCACCAAAGCGTGGGTGGGCCGCGATATCGGTGGGACGAATGTTCTGGCGGATAAGGCTCGCCATATGGCGCAGCAGAGCATCGGTGGCGGTTTCGCCCAGTTGGTCGGCGAGCTGCGTGAAATCAACGATGTTCAGCAAAATAAGAGCATGGCGGCGGCCATAACGGCGGGCGGTTGCGAGCGAGCGCTCCAGCTCTGCCGTAAGAGAGCGGTTGTTGGCGAGGCCCGTCAGTGGCTCGGCGCCCGATTCCCGCTGAAGGGCATTGATGAGTTGCGCCTGTTCTTCCACCATGCGTTGGAGTTCTTTGTAGTCCGACAACAGCGAATCGTAGTCGGAGGCCGGTTCTTGGCCTGCATCGACATCGGCCTGGCGGCGACGCATAAGGTTTTGCAGCGGGTCGGATTTGAATTTACTCATGTCGTGATTATGGGTATTTCCCGCCGTTTGGCAAGGTTTGGATAGCAGGAAATGGGGGTACTTACCCCCCTCTCCTTTTGCAACTGATCTAGTTGGTGTTACGCAGAGCTTGCTTGAGACGATACATACGGGCATCGGCCAGCTCGATGAGCGGCGGCAGAGCCGGTGCTTCCGCCATGGTTGCGATACCGATACTCAGCGAGACATTCAGCGGCTTGCCACCCCAGACACAGGGGTTTTGCTCCAGCCACAGGCGCAGGCGGCGCGCCATAGTGAGTGCGTGGCTAAGATTTGCTTCGGGTAGGTAAATCATGAACTCATCGCCACCCAGACGACAGAGGTTATCGGTTGTGCGAGTGCATTTTTCCATACCGTAAGCGATGTGGCGCAGCAAAGCATCTCCGGCGGCATGGCCATGGGTATCGTTCACTGACTTGAAGTGGTTGATGTCGAGCATCAGCAGCGCACCGTTATGATTGTAGCGCTTGTAGTTTTCAATCGCTTCGGCGAGCGCGGCTTCCATACCACGGCGGTTGAGAAGACCGGTGAGGCTATCGCGGCTGGCTTTTTCTGATAGTGCCGCAATGATGGCGGCCTGCTCTTCGATGCGGCTTTCCAATGTGGAAATATGCGTACGAAGCATAGACATTTCCGGTGGGGCAGGTGTGAAGCTATAGGTAGCTTGACCATGCGTAGCGGGCCACTTGCGGGTGGGACCTTGAGTTTGCGATGCATTTTTCATAGCGATCTCTCCTGTGTTGGAAGAGATAATGCATACACTATGCCAATTCGAGTCTTATTTAATTTATTTCATATATTTAGATATAACATCTACCGCCATGGCAGCTGGCGGTTTAGGAGTATCCATGAGCGCATGGAAACGTTGGAGAGCGCTGCGCTGAGTCTTGGCTTCGGCAGCGTTTGTGAGAAGCAGAGCAAGTTCGGCAGCAAGGATGTCGGGCGTTGCATCGTGCTGGATGAACTCCGGATAAACAGCCCCCTGCCCTGCATAATGCAGGATGAGATTCGGCAAACTGATGTAAGGCACTTTCACCAGTCTCTTTGCGATAGCATAGGTGAGACCGTTCATACGGTAGCTTACAACGGCCGGCGTGTAGAGCAGCGCCAGCTCCAGATTGTTTGTGCCAGATTTAGAGAGTGCGGCAGTCGCTGTTGCCAGATGGGTGAAGCGATCCTCTCCAAATATAGGTTTGATGGCGTCGTTCTTGGTCCAGTCTGCCAATTGGTGGCATGTGGTCAGGGCTTTCTCGGACGGTAATGCCAAAACCGCAGACAAGTTAGGAATTGCCATACGCAATTGGCGATAGGTTTGAAGGAATAGCGGCCAGTGTTGTTTCAGCTCGGCCGTGCGGCTACCGGGGAGAATTGCAAGAACAGGATCTTTAGTCTCGGTTTTTGCGCCTTGCAGATACGGTTTAAGCAAGGTTACGGAAGGGTGCCCGACGTAGCTGGCCGACATGCCTGCGCGGGCGAAGAAGTCGGTCTCGAACGGCAAGATAGTTAGTAAGTGGGTATAAAGAGACTTGAGTTTTTTTACGCGGTGCTGGCGCCACGCCCAGACCTTTGGAGCAACGTATTGAATATGTGGAATACCCAACGGTTTAAGGCGTTTGGCCAGACGGCTTGAAAAATCCTGACTGTCGATACTAATAATGAGATCGGGCTTTTCCGCGCGGGCAAGCGCGGTAAGCTGGGTAAGGCGGCCAAGGATGCGTGGAATGGCGGGAATAACTTCGAATAACCCCATAACGGCTAAATCGGACATCGGGAATAGCGGTTTGAGGCCCTGAATTTGCATATGCGGGCCACCCACACCGATAAAACGAACTTCAGGATGCTGTGCACGGATTTCGGCCATGAGCGCGCCACCGAGGCGGTCTCCTGACGCTTCTCCCGCGGAAATAAGGATAGTGCGGGTGGCACCCTTAGGCATCGGATTGCAGGAACAGATGGTTTTGGTTGGCGATATCGATGCATTCCTGCTGGTTAAGCAGCAGCGTACGGTTCGCCTGAATGCACAGCCCGCGGTAGTTGTATTGCGCCAGCAATTCCAGCGTGGTGCGGCCGACTGTGGGAAGATCGGCGAGATCGGTTTGCAACATTTTGGCGCGCTTGACGAGAACGCCCCCCTTGCCTTCGCCTTTGACATCGGTACGCAGGGCCGCGCAGCGGGTGATAAGAGCATCGGTGCCCTCCACCGCTTCTACACCCAGAATTGCACCGTTATGAACGATGCAGGCTTGTCCGATATCGAGGTCTCCGAGCACGGCCAAAGTGCTACGTGCAAGAGCGATATCATCCTCTTCCTCAACAGTTGGCTTGCTAGTGGACAGTAGACCTTTGGGTGCGAGCAAGTCGGGGGCAAGGTCTTGCACTGTAGTGAGAGTGAAGCCTTCTTCCTCGAGGAAATCGGTCACGGCGCGAAGGAGTGCATCATCGTGGCGGATAACTGCACGGGCCAACAATTTGAGGCCTGTGGCATCTGGCTTAAGGCTTAGGATAGATGGCTTATTAAGGTGACCTGCGAGTGCGATGTGGGTAGCCCCCTGCTCTTTCAGATGTTTGAGAATGTGACCAACCTGGCCGAGAGGGAATTCCTTACGGGATTCGGCAACCGGCATGTTGTTCGGTTGTGGCTGGCCCTTAAAGGTCACAATATGCAAGCCCCAGCCCTTGCTTTGGGCGGCCAGAGCCATAGTGGACGGCAAGGCGCCGCCACCAGCCAGAATTGCGAGGGAAGGAGTATTCATATTCTTTTTATCTCTTAATTACGCTGAATTCTATTCGTCTTCATCGTAGCCGGTGAGGCCGCGGTGGGTACTGAGTACAAATTCGGCCAGCGCTTTGACTTCGGCCGTTTTGGTGCGACGTTTGAGTTTAGTTGCACGTTCGGTGAGTGGCATGTCTTCATTATCGGCAGACTCGTCGAAGAGAAAGTCGTAGGCGTCGTCGAGTTCGCGGATCAGAGTTTTTTCGAACCCGCGGCGACGGAGGCCGACAAGGTTGAGGCCCTTGAGAGTCGCGCGACGGCCAGAAACGCTCGCGTAGGGAGGTACGTCATGATCGACCGCCGTATGGCCGCCGATAATAGCGTGGTTACCCACGCGGACGTGCTGGTGGATACCGGAAAGGCCCCCGATAGTGACGTTATCTGCGATTTCGACATGGCCCGCCAACTGAGTGTAGTTAGCGATAATGACATTGCTGCCCACGACGCAATCGTGTGCGACGTGGCTACCCGCCATAAACAAGTTATTGCTGCCCACGGTGGTAGTGCCTTTATCGGCCCCCGTACCGATGTGCATGGTGACGCCTTCGCGGATATCGTTGTTATCTCCCACTGTAAGGGTTGCGGCCTCGCCCTTATACTTACGGTCGGGCGATGGTTGGCCTAAAGAGGCAAATGGATAGATCACGTTGTTTTGGCCAATCATGGTTTTGCCCGTGATAACGACATGACTTACAAGGCGAGAGCCTGCGCCCAGCGAAACTTCTGCGCCAATGGTGCAGTACGGGCCAATGATGACGCCTTCGCCAAGCTTGGCACCGTCTTCGATAATAGCAGTAGGATGGATAGTGGCCATGAGATTTACTTTAGAATGAGTTTGGCGGTGAAGGTGGCTTTGGCAGCCAGTTTGCCCTCAACATGGGCTGTACCGGTGAATTGATAGAGATTCATTTTGTCGCGTACTTTTTCCACGCGCATGTCCAGCGTTTGGCCGGGCAACAACGAGGTGCGGAATTGAACATTCTCAATACCTGTAAACACATAATATGCGGTTTGCGATGTAAGACCGCGTGTAAGGCTGGTCAGCACAGCAGCGGACTGCGCCATAGCCTCGACCATCAATACGCCTGGCAGCATGGGGTTGCCCGGGAAGTGACCTTCGAAATGCGGGTTGTTCTCGGCAAACAGATGTTTGGATTCCAACCATGTGTCGGCTTCCCAGCCGGTCACTTCATCCAAGAGCAGGATAGGGTTGCGGTGGGGAATCAGGTCTTCAATTTGAGAGCGGGTTAGCGTTTGGCTCATGCAGATTCATCTTCAGTTGCGACGGGTTCGGTCGTTTTTTCGGCAGGCTTATGGGCCATCTTGGTAAGACGCGCCAGAGTGGCCACGCTTTTACGCCACTCGAGAATTGGCACGGCAGGCACGCCTGCGACAACTTCTCCGACATTGCTGAGAGATTTGGTAACCCCTGAACGAGCGGCAACCATCACGCGATCGGCAATAGTAGTGTGACCTGCCACACCCGACTGCCCGCCGATAACGGTGAATGCCCCCAGAGACGCGCTACCTGCAATACCGACCTGCGATACCACACGGCTACCGCGGCCGATCTTCACGTTGTGGCCGATCTGGACCTGATTATCGATTTTCACCATATCTTCGATGATTGTATCGCCAAGTGCACCGCAGTCGATGGTGGTATTAGCACCGACTTCGACTTCTGCACCGATGCGCACATTACCGACTTGCGGCACCTTGATGATCTTATCTTGAGCGACGGCAAAGCCAAACCCATCCTGCCCAATACGCACACCCGGGTGGATAATGCAGTTGGGGCCTAATATGGTTTTTTGAAGCGTGACATGGGCACCAATACGTGTACCAGCACCAACGATAACGCCTTTACCAATAACTGAGTGAGCGCCAATATGGGCGTGAGCACCGATATTCGCATTCTCGTACACTACTGCATAAGGCTCTATGCGAGCGGTAGGATGAATTTTTGCGCTACCAGATACGACAGCGAACTGAGAAATACCGCCTTCGAGCTGGGGTTCGGGGTACAGCAATTGCAGAGTACGGGCAAATGCGACGTAAGGCTGGTTGGTCAGCAGTGCAATTGCGTTCTCCGGCAGAATAGAAGCATCTTTCTCACGAATCAGTACGGCACCGGCTGCAGTTGTGCGCGCGCCATGCTTGTACAGTTGGTTATCGAAGAAGCTAACATCATTCGGGCCGGCTTCGTGCAAGGGACGCACAGCGTTGAATGTGAGGTTGCCCTTACCTTCCGGCACGGGAAGGCCAAGGTGTTCGCAAAGAGTTTGGAGCGTGATGGACATGAACGTACTTTACACGAGGAATGTACTTTTTGGAATTACCAGCGTACAAAAGCCCTACGAAAACGCTTATAAAGGCGCTGAAAAAGGAGGCCGGAGCCTCCTTTTTACTGCTCGCCAAATTATTGGTCGAGGGCCTTATTCGCACGGGCAAGTGCATCGGCACTGATATCCGGTACATTGGCGCTGGTGTAGAAAGTTACGCCTTTGGGCAGAACGATATCGTAGCCCTTTTCCTTAGCAATAGCTTCAACAGCGCTCTTCACGGAGTCGGCAATCTGCTTACGGAGTTTGAGGTTCTGCTCATCGAGATCGGTTTGGATCTTTTGAGCCTGTTGACGGAATGCACCGAGCTCTTTAGCGAATTCAGCCTGAGCCTGTTGGAACTTATCAGCCGCCATTACGCCTTGTTGGCTGCGGAGCTTTTGCTGTTTTTCCAACAGCGGCTTTTCCAGAGCATCAATCTTAGATTGGGCGGCGTTACGTTTGCCGGTCAGATCGGCAATCGCGCGCTTAGCTGCGTTGGTACCATTAATGACCTGTTGAGCATCAAATACGGCAACCGTTGGAGCCTTGGCGGCTTGGGCGTGCGCGCCTGTGACACCAGCCACAGCGATGGCCAGCGCCGCGAGACTCGTGCGGATAGTGGTGTTCATTGTTAATTACTCCCCCTGATTATTTTTCAATAATTTTAGTTATGACCTAGAAACGTGTTCCCACCGAGAAACTGAAGATCTGATCGCGGTCCTCGTCAGACTTCACGACAGGCATACCGAACTCGATACGCAGCGGACCAATCGGACTACGCCAGTGCACACCTGCACCTGCTGAAATACGGTAGAGCTTGCTGTCTTCGATCAGCGGGCTGGATGTGTCGAAGTCGGACACATAGCCACCATCGGTAAAGAGCACACCATTCACGCCCATTTCGCTGAGAGTATCGCCCAACGGGAAGGTCAGGTCGATATTATGGCCAAACATGTACTTACCACCAAGGGCATCGCCAGTTGCACGGTCGCGAGGGCCAATCCCACCATATTCAAATCCACGGAGAGTTTGACCACCACCCATGTAGTGTTCGTAAAGCGGCAGAGTATCGCCCATCGGCTCTACTACACCGGCACGGCCACCAACTGTAAGCACCCAGTCTTCCATTACCTGATAGTTATAGCTACCACTTAGGTTACCACGGAGGTATTCGGTATCGAGACCAAAGCCTGCGTATTCACCGCTGGCACTGATGCGGTAACCACGTGTGGGGCGCAGAGTGCTATCGCGAGTATCGCGTGACCAAGTGTTGGTGAGCGAGAGAGCTTCACGCGAGCCAGCCGCATCGCGTACGAATTGCGAGGCGTTAGTACCGATGTTGTCGATCTCGGTTTCCTTGTAACCAAGGCGGAGATCATTACGAGCAAACTCGGACAATGGGAAGCCCATGCGAAGAGCAAGACCCTTGGCGTTGGTGTCGTAACCTGCTTCATCCTGGAAGTCGGTCTTCGTATTGAATACGTCACCACCTGCGGCAAGCTCTTGACCCAGGAAGTAGGGTTCGGTGAAGCCGAGGTTGAAGTTCTGCTGGCGTTGCGACACAGCGAAGTCGACTGTCACTTGCTGGCCCTTACCAAGGAAGTTGCGCTCGGTGGCATTGGCGGTAGCCAAGATACCGTCGTAAGTGGAGTAACCGGCACCTACGTTGAACTCACCAGTGGATTGCTCCTTAACCTTCACATCCAGATCGACACGGTCGGGCTGGTCGGTCTCCTGACGGGTTACATCCACATTCTGGAAGTAGCCGAGGTAGGTCAGGCGATCGCGCGAGCGCTTGAGCTTTTCAGAGGAGTAAGCATCACCTTCGGCCAGACGCATTTCGCGGCGAACCACGTTATCGCGGGTGCGTGTGTTGCCTTCCACGTTAATGCGATTGACATAAACGCGTGGTCCGGGGGTTACGTTAAAGGTGATATCAATCGTGCGGTTCGCTTCATTCTTGGCGTAGTCCGGCTTCACATCCAAGAAGGCAAAGCCCTTGCTTCCTAGGGTATCGATCAGCTTATCGGTGTTGTCATCGACACGTTTGGCGTTGAAAAGTTCACCTTGCTTCAGAGAGACATCTTTGGAGAGGGCAGCCATATCGAGACCTTCAGCCTCCGCCTTCAGGGCCAGACCAACCTTGCCAAAGTCGTAACGCGGGCCTTCGAAGATGGTGTAAGTGATGATGAAGTCCTTGCGGTCGCGAGTCAGCTCAGCTACGGCGCTGGTGACTTGAACATCGGCGTAACCACGCGTGAGGTAGTAGCGACGCAGGAGATCTTTATCCACTTCGATACGGGCTGGGTCGTAGCTGTCAGAAGTGGAGAGGAAGCGCCACCATGTGCTTTCCTTAGTAGCAATAGATTGCGACAGGTCGGCATCATCGAACTTGCTGTTACCAACGAAGTTGATGCTGGAGATACGGGTTTTGGCACCTTCTTCGATCTTATACACAACGTCTACGCGGTTTTGATCGCGTTGAATGAGCTGAGCACGGATGTTAGTGGTGAAGCGTCCGCGGCTACGATAAGCGGCCTGCAGAGTTTGCACATCGGCCTGCACTTTGGCGGGGGAGTAAATGTTGCGGGGCTTGAGGCTGACCATTTCCTCGAGGCGTTTGCTGTCGATGTCGTCGTTACCTTCGAACACAACTTTGTTGACCAGCGGGTTTTCGACAACCTTCACGGTGACAACACCATCGGCTTGACCGATTTCGACGTTGGCAAACAGGCCTGTCGCGTACAGGCTGCGCAGAAGGTAGGACGACTGCGACGGATCGAAGTTATCGCCAACCTTGAACGGCAGGTAGGTTTGCACCGTTTCGAGCTCGACACGCTCGGTGCCGGTAACCTTGATGGCGGTAATTGGTTCGGCCGACACAAAGACGGGAGTAAGTGCAGCAGAAGCTACGATGGCAGTGGAAGCTGCAAAGCGGCGGAGGAACATGTAGGAGACTCTTTTTGGTACCATTTGGCGCAAGAGTATAGTCCAGCGGCCCCAAACGCAAGTGCCAGCTTATACAGGTGCCTGCAGGTGTGGCAAAAAGGAAGGGCGGTGTGACCGCCCCTCCCCTAACCTTTTCTGGAGAAAGGCTTATTCAGCAACCGGAATCGAAGCGGCAGACGCGGCTGGAACCGTGGCATTTTCAACCGGAATGTCGGACACATCCTTTTTAATGAAGCCAAAATTCTTAACGTCGTTAAAGGTGGCGAAACCGGCAAGGCCAATGATACAGGCCAACCCGAAGCGGAAAGCCCACTCCTGCGCCTTCATGCCCAGCGGTTTGCCGCGCAGCTTTTCATAGACGAGAAATACCAAGTGGCCACCATCGAGAACCGGCAGCGGGAAGAGGTTCACGATGCAGAGGTTAATGGTGATAACAACCATGAACATGGTGAGCGCGAACAGTCCACTGGAAGCCGTTTGACCAGTCAGATTGGCAATACCGAGCGGGCCGGTGAGGTTATCGGCAGAAACCGCGCCGATCAGAAGCTTGTAGAGCGATATGACCGTGAGGCTGGTGATTTCCCAAGTACGTTCAGCTGCGCGGGAGACAGCCTCGATCGGCGGGTGCTGTACGACGAAAGTGGCATAGCTTGGAGCAATACCAAGGCGGCCGACAGTATGCTCATTACCAAGGCGATCGGTGAACTGGGAGACCTTGGGTGACAGGCTGGCGGTCTGCATTTGACCAGCGCGGTCGAATGTTACTTCCATAGGCTTGTCGAGATTGTCCTGCACCGTTTTTTGGAATGCGTCCCAGTCGGCAACCGGTTCCGTGTTAATTGCTAAAATCGTATCGCCCGTCTGGAAGACCGCAGCGGCGGGCATATCCGGCACCGTTTGGCCGACTTGTGCCATGAGACGGTGCTCCCCGCCCAGCATGACCGCGAGCAACAGGACGAAACCGAAGAGCAGGTTTGCCAGCGGGCCTGCGACGATCACCCACGCGCGCTGCCAGACGGATTTGGCCGAGTAAGAGTCGGAATCCTCTACGTGGCTATAGGCCTTACCATCTTCCTGGCCATGCATTTGCACGTAGCCGCCCATGGGCATCCAGCCAATCTTCCAGCGGGTGCCGTGCTTGTCGTTCCAGCCAAAGATTTCGCGGCCAAAGCCAATGCTGAAGGCTTCTACGCGGATACCAACCGAGCGGGCGGCGAGGTAGTGGCCCATCTCGTGGACGAAGATGAGCAAGCCCAGAACAAGGATAAAGAGCACGACGGTGAAGGCCGTGGTACCGCCCGGAATGGACTGGGCGAGTGTGGCGAGATGAGACAGGAAATCGGGCTGGGAAATGGTGTTTTGCATGGGCGGAGTTTAGGATTTTTTTAAGTTCAACGACAAGCGGAATTGCGCAGTTCCTGATGGGGAAATGAGTGCAAGTAAGGCAGGTGGAATGGCGGATTTTGGCGATTTGATGAGAGTATTATATACTATTTTTATATAAATGTCAATATGTTAACTAACACCACCCAGGTGAGCGACGGGGGTTGAAAGGGTTGGATTTTTTTCGAAAAACGTGAGCGAGGCGTGTGGAATGGTGCGCAAGGGGGTTTGGATTTGTTCGACTTTTGGCGCGATTACTTGCGCGGGTGAGCGAGATGATCTTTTTGAGCTGTCGGACATGACTTCGCTGTGCCGCAGGGAGCGAAGTGGCCGATTTGAGGATTGCGGGCGTTGCCAAGCAAAAGAATGAGAGGGGCATAGGCCCCTCTTCTTTTTATGCCTATGGTTAGGCGACTGACGCCGTGGGGACGGCGCCGAAGCGTCGTTCGCGGTTGCCGAAGCTGCTGAGAGCTTCGTGCAGGTGGGTGGCCGTGAATTCGGGCCATGCCACGTTGGCGAAATAGAATTCGGAATAGGCGACCTGCCAGAGCAGGAAATTGGAGATGCGTTGCTCGCCACTGGTGCGCACCACAAGATCGGGGTCGGGGATACCGTGGGTATCCAGCGCGGTTTCCAGCACTTCTGCCGTAATATGCGTGCCGGTGGCGGCAAATTCCTCGGCCAGTTTTTGAGTGGCGCGGAGGAGTTCGTCGCGTCCGCTGTAGTTGATGGCGAAAGTGGCAGTGAGCGCGGTGTTGTTGGCGGTTTCAGCCTCCACATCGTTCATCAGAGTGAGGATATCGGCTGGCAGGCGGGAAGATTCCGAGCGGTCTCCGATAAAGCGCACGCGGATGTTCTTCTCGTTCAGCGCCTTCATTTCCGATTTGAAATAGCTGCGCATGAGAGTGAACAGACCGCTCACCTCTTCCCACGAGCGTTTCCAGTTTTCGGTGCTAAAGGCGTAGAAGGTGGCGTAGGGCACGCCGACCTTGACCAGCTCTTCGCAGACGTGGCGAACGGTCTCAATCCCCTCGGCGTGGCCTTTAAGGCGTGCAAGGCCGCGCTTTTGCGCCCAACGGCCATTGCCATCCATAATGAATGCGACGTGCTGGGGTTGAGCTGCGGTGGTCATATC
>QFOU01000015.1 GCA_003241595.1 Pseudomonas fluorescens | reverse complement strand
GGGCTTCCAGTTCATTCAGGATGTACGCGGTAGTGGTACCGGCGGCCATGCTGACCAGCACACCGTTGCGGCGGCCCGCCGGGTTGGACTTGACCGGACCGTATTCTTTAAACTGGCGCGTGAGGATACCGGTACCGCGCGTGTCGGTCAGGAACTCGGAGCGGTAACCGATCATGCCGCGGGATGGGCCCACGAACACGAGGCGTTGCTTACCATGGTGGTCGGAGATCATGTTGACCATTTCGGCGCGGCGGAGACCCATTTTTTCCATCACCACACCGGAGAATTCTTCATCCACGTCGACAATGATGTCTTCGTACGGCTCCATCTTCACGCCGTTCTCTTCGCGGAAGATGATTTCCGGGCGGGAGATGGACAGCTCGAAGCCTTCGCGGCGCATGTTCTCGATCAGAACACCGAGGTGGAGTTCACCACGGCCCATGACGCGGAAGGATTCGGCGTTAGAGCCTTGCTCGACCGTGAGACCGACGTTGGTTTCGGCTTCGGCGAACAAGCGGGAGCCGATTTCACGCGAGGTCAGCTTCTTGCCTTCCTTACCGGCGAGCGGGGAATCGTTCACGGAGAAGGTCATCATCATCGTCGGCGGATCGATCTCCACCGCCTTGAGAGGTACGCTGACGGAGGGATCGCACACGGTGTGCGAGACATAGGCGTTGGCGAGACCGGCGATGGCAACGATGTCGCCCGCCTGGGCTTCTTCACCGGGAATCTTTTTCAGACCCTGGAAGTTGAAGACCTGAACGACCTTGCCCTTGTCGATTTCATTACCATGCGTATCCATGGCCTTAATTTGTTGGTTTTTGCGCACGATACCGCTGTAAACGCGACCGGTGACGATACGGCCTACGAACTCGTTACGCTCCACCATGCTGACGAGCATTTGGAACGGCGCGGTGGTATCGGCCACCGGGCCGGGGACGTGCTTGAGCACGAGGTCGAGCAGCGGGAAGCAGTTGTCGGTGGGTTTCTTGTAATCTTCGGACACCCAGCCATCGCGGCCTACGGCATAGAGGATGGGGAAGTCGAGTTGTTCCGACGTGGCACCGAGGCTGTCGAACAGGTCGAAGGTTTCGTTCACCACTTCATCCGGACGGGCGTCGGAGCGGTCGATCTTGTTAATGACCAGAATGGGGCGCAGGCCGAGTTGCAGCGCCTTGCCAAGTACAAACTTGGTTTGCGGCATCGGGCCTTCGGAGGAGTCGACCAGCAGGACGCAGCCATCCACCATACCGAGAATACGCTCTACTTCGCCACCGAAGTCGGCGTGTCCGGGAGTGTCGACCACGTTGATGCGGGTGCCTTGGTAGTTGATAGCCGTGGTTTTGGCCAGAATGGTAATACCGCGCTCACGCTCGATATCGTTGCTGTCCATGGCGCGGTCGGCCACTTTTTCGTTAGCGGCGAACGTACCTGTCTGTTTGAGCAGGGCGTCTACCAGTGTGGTTTTGCCATGGTCCACGTGGGCGATGATGGCAATGTTGCGAATGTCGGTGCGGCGTGTTTGTGTCATGTTCGCCTTGTAGCTACTTTGAGTTGAAATTACCACCCCCTAGTTACACCTTTTCCGATAAATTTCGAAATTTTCGCCGCTTAGGGTTGCATGTTAAGGAAATATCCCCCATATGCAGGCCAGCACTTCAAGAACCTTTCTTTATTTTTGGTTCAGGCGCCTAAACCGCAGCCAGTGACGGGTTGACTACTAAAAACACCGTCCAAGCGCCGCACCAAGACACAGAGAGGTTACTTTCCCATGGCTGATGCCAAATTCATTGATTTCGCCCTTAATCCGGCATTGCAAAAAGCGATCGCCGACACCGGCTTTACCGCCCCTACCCCCATTCAGGCCCAGACCATCCCCGGCATTCTGGAAGGCCGCGACGCCATGGCATGCGCCCCGACCGGTACCGGTAAGACCGCTGCGTTTGTACTGCCCGCGCTGCATAAGATCCTGAGCGGCCCGAGCAAAGCCGCCAAAGCCCACGGCCCCCGCGTACTGGTACTGACCCCGACCCGCGAACTGGCCGAACAGGTTGTGGGCAACGTCAAGACGTTCTCCACCCATGCGCGCATTTCCAGCGGCATCATCATCGGTGGTGTAAGCTATGGCCCGCAGTACAAGCTGCTGAGCAACCCTCTGGACATGCTGGTGGCCACTCCTGGCCGTTTGATCGACCACCTCAACGAGCGCAAGATTGACCTGCGTCGCGTAGAAATGCTGGTGCTGGACGAAGCCGACCGCATGCTGGACATGGGCTTCCTCAAACCTGTGGAGAAGATCATCGCTGCGTTGCCGGGCAAAGTACAGACCTTACTGTTCAGTGCGACCTTTGAAGATGCGATCGAGAAAGTCGCCCAACGTGTGTTGGATAACCCGATCCGTGTGCAACTGGCCGCGGCCAAGCAGAGCCATAGCTCCATCACTCACAAAGCGTTCCTTGCGGACGACACCGAGCACAAGCGCAAGCTGTTGCAGAAGTTGCTGCGTGAGAAGGATGTGGCGCAGGCGATCGTGTTTACTGCCACCAAGCGCAATGCTGACAAGCTGGCGGCCCATCTATACGAAACCGGTTTTGAGGCATCTGCCCTGCATGGTGATATGAAGCAGAATGCCCGTAAGCGCACTCTGGCCGGCCTGCACAGCGGCAAATTGCAAGTGCTGGTTGCCACCGATGTGGCCGCCCGCGGTATTGATGTGAAGAACCTTTCGCACGTGTTCAACTACGACCTGCCCAACCTCCCGGATGACTTTACCCACCGCATTGGCCGTACCGGTCGTGGTGGTGCCGAAGGTATCGCGATCAGTATTGTCAGCCCTCCGGACCTGCCGATTTTGCGCGATATTGAAAAGCGCATGGGCAAGCCTTTCCCCTTCGAGAGCTACCCCGGTTTGGAATCGCAGCACACTGAGAGCGATTTCCGCAAGATTGTACCGAGCGAACCGCCTCCGGGTCGTCCGCTGCCCAAGGGTCGCAAGTTCATGGGTGGTGGCTACGGCGGGAGCGTAAAGCGCGAGGGTGCTGGCGGCGGTTTCAACCGCGGTCCGCGCACTGAACGTGGCAACGATGCCCCCCGCGCACCACGTGAAGGCAAGCCGGAATTCGGCAACCGTGCCGAAGGCAAGCGTGAATTCAACGGCAACCGCAGCGAAGGTAACCGCGAGTTCAGCCGCAACCGTAGCGAAGGCAGCCGTGATGGTGCGCGTCCGAGCTTTGGTGGCAACCGTTCGGAAGGTGGCAACCGTAGCTTTGGCGGTAAGCGCGATGGCGGCAACGGCGGCGGTAAAAGCTTCGGCGGTGGATTTGGCGGCAAACGCGAAGGCAGCCGTGATGGCCAGCGTCGTGACAGCGCACGTCCGCAGCGTCGCAACTATGACCGCTAGTCTGAACTTGCTTTAAGACTGCCAAGAGAACGGGCCGTTGGATAGACGGCCCGTTTTTTTGCGCGTAGCGTGCTGGGTATGTGTGGAATTGCCGGATTTTTTATGACCCAAGGCCGTGAGGCCAACTCTTCAACCGCCGCTGCTTTGGCCGAGGCCCTTGTGCACCGTGGGCCGGATGGCGAAGGCGTGTGGCTTAAGGGGGCGATGGGTTTGGTACATCGCCGCCTTTCGATCATCGATGTGGAAGGTGGGCGACAGCCCCTGTTTGCCAACAACGGTGCGATTGCCGGTGTGATGAACGGCGAGATTTACAACTACAAAAAGCTTCAAGGCCTTGTGACCGACGCGGGTGCCACGCTGGCGACCGGCAGCGACAGCGAACCGATGTTCCACCGTTACGTTCAGGTGGGTATCGACGCCGCTCTGGATGAGTTGGAAGGGATGTTCGCGCTATGTGTCGCGGATCCGTCTAGAGGTGTCATGGAACTGGCGACCGACCGGTTCGGTATCAAGCCCCTTTATTACGCGGAGACCAGTGTGGGCTTTGCCTTTGCCAGCGAGCCCCGGGCGCTGGTGCGCAGCGGCTGGGTACGTGCGGAAGTGAATGACAATGTGATCGGTGGGATCTTGAACCGTCACTATTCCACCGGCACTGAGACCTTGTTCAAGAACGTGTATCGCTTGTTGCCCGGTGAGCATATCACTGTAAAGGATGGTAAGATCGTAGCGCGGAACCGCCGTTTGCCGGGGTTGGCTCCGGTGCATCCGGTTGAGGGGGATGTGGTGAAAGAGTTTGGCCAGCGTTTGACGGACGCGGTAGGGCGTCACCTTGTGGCGGATGTACCGTTTGGATTGTTGCTGTCGGGGGGGTTAGACTCTTCTGCGATCTTATGTGCTATGCGCGACTTGGGTGCGCCCATTGTGGCATATACGGCCAAGATTGAGGTTGCGGGGGGTGTGAATGAAGCGGATGCAGCTTCGGCCCTGGCAAAGAAGGTGGGTGCCACGCATATTACCGTGCCTTATACCGAAGCCGACTTCTGGCCCGCATTAGTGGACATGGCCTGGGCAATGGATGACCTGACCACCGACTACGCCGCCATGCCCTTGCTGAAACTGACCAAGCGCGCCAAGCAGGATGTGAAGATCTTGCTCTCCGGTGAAGGTGGCGACGAAATGCTGGCGGGGTACTCGAAATACCGCAAAGCCCGTGGGCTGTTGTGGCACTGGCGCGCGCGGCGGAGTGGGGATGCGACTCCGCATAAATCGCTGTTTGCGGAGCGCGGGTTAATCAAGCTGCCGCCGGTTGCAGCTCAGGCATGGGATACGAGTGGATTTACGACGCTCCAGCAACGCCAGAGTGAGGATGTGGCGGGATGGTTGTGCAGCGACCTGCTGTTGAAGCTGGATCGCACCACGATGATCAATGGCATCGAGGGGCGTGTGCCGTTTTTGGATGACCAATTCTCCTCCTATGCATTCGGGCTTCCGGATGAATGGAAAGTGAAAGACAACTACGGCAAGTACATTCTGCGGGCGCATTTGGAGACCAAGGGCCATGGTGAGATGGCGTGGGCGCGCAAACAGGGCTTTAGTGTCGCTGTCGGTTACTTCCTGAAGCAGAAGCCCCAGCTAGTGAAGGCATTGCTGTTGCGGAGCGAGACGGTGAAGCGTTTGCTGGTGCCGGGCGCCGAGGCCAAGTTGATGGGTGGACTTGACCATGCCAAGACCGCAAATCTGGCATTCTCTTTGGTATTGCTGGCCTTGTGGGAGCTGATGCACGTGCAAGGGCTGAGCAAGGATGAGCTGCTGGGCGAGATGGTGTCAGTCAAGTTGGCCAATTAAGCGTGCAGTGCACCATGAGCACCGTATTTTGCGGTGCGAGAACGTAAAAGGTATGACTAAGGGCCGATTTGGCCCTTTTTAGTGGTTTTTGTTGTGCGATGCGGTAGGGGCGCGTTGACCTGAACGTGACCGAAAAGACGCGGTTTTGTCAGGATACGAGCCAAAAGGACGCGTGCATGCCTCCATAAAAAAGACGAGGATTACAGCCATGACACGCATCACCAAAACGACACTCCCTGACGAAACCGCCCACGAGGCGCCTTTTGTTGCCGGAGATGTGCCGGTGTTTAATCTGCCCGACGACATGGTGCTGAACGCCCGTACGTTCGGCCGTTACATGCGATTGGTGGATATGCTCGGGCGTCGTACCGGACTCACAGTAGATGTCGACCAACAGGATGATGCGTTGAAGCAGGGGGATATCTTCCTGTTTAACCATTTTACCCGTTTTGAGACGGTGGTAGCGCCTTACATCATTTTCAGAGAGACCGGCGTGATGGCGCGCAGCGTGGCGTACTCAGGTTTGTTTGACGTGAATGACACCATGAGCCGCGTGCTGCACCAGAGTGGTGGAGTGCCGACCAACCTGCCACGCTTGTTGCCGTTCCTGGCGGAAGAGATTCTGCGCGGGCGGAAGGTGATCATCTTCCCCGAGGGTGGCTTGGTGAAGGACAAAAGTGTACTCGATGCCAACGGCAACCTGACCATGTGGAGTGGCAGCGCCGAAAAGGTACGCAAGCCCCACCGGGGGGCGGCTTTGCTGGCGACCATGCTGGATTTGACCAAGCGCCGCATCCGCACCCTGATGGAGCGGGATGACACTGTGCAGCTGGCGAACTGGTGCGCCCACCTGAACATGAGTCTGGATGACCTGAAGATCGCCGTGGCCAAGCCGACGTTGATCGTACCGGGCAATATTACTTTCTACCCCATGCGCACCAACCCGAACCTGCTGGTGCGGAGTTTGGAAAAAATCGCCGGCCCGCAAGGCCCGCGGGCCCGCGACGAGCTAACTATTGAAGGCAACCTACTGCTGCGCCCCACCGACATGAACGTGCGCTTTGGCCAGCCCATTGCCGTGGAGCGCACGCACAGCACCCACCGTGGTCGCTTAAAAGAGACCATGCTGGACCACGCTGTTGACCACCTGCTGGAAGCCACGCGCACCGTGGATGAGGTGTTTGGTATCGGCCAGAAGACCGGCAGCGTCATTGGTGACTATGCGGCTAAATTACTCAACAAGCGGATTGATAGCATCCGCGATGATTATGCCCGCCGGATTTACATGGGCACGACGATCAACATCAACCACCTGACCGCCACGCTCGTCCGTTTAATGGTAGAGCAAGGCCGTTGGGACATGAGCAAGGAGAGCTTCCATAACGTGCTGTACGTGGCGCTCAAGGCATTACAGCAGCGGAACGACGTGAACCTTCACCCCACCCTTTCCCGCCCTGAATTATACGGCCTGTTGCGTGAGGGACGGATGCGCGGATTTGTCGGCTTTTTGGAAGCCTGTACGCGGGCGCGCCTGATCAAGGTAAAGCGCGACACCTACGTGTTCTCCCGCCGGTTGATGGACCCAATGGACTTACAGGATATCCGGTTGGAAAACCCGCTCCAAGTTCACGTCAATGAGGCGACTCCGGTTGCTGGGGTACGGGCTGTGCTGGCGGCAACATTGGCCCGTGTAGAAACAATTGATGCGGTGGAACTGGCGAAGCTGCGCTTTGACGATATGGTGCGGGCGCATACCGGTCAGCGTTACAAATACGGCAAGTTGGCTCCGCATACGTTATTAGGTGCGGACAGCAGCCACACCGGACGTCCTTATCTGTTACTCCCTGAACTGATGGGTAAGCGCACCCGCAAGCAGGGTGTGGTGCTGGTACACGGCTTTGCGACGTCTCCCGGTGAACTCCGTACCTATGCCGACCATTTGCGGGAGTTGGGTCATACCGTGTTGGCCGTACGCTTGCCCGGTCATGGTACGTCTCCGCTCGACCTTGAAACCCGTACCCGTGAGGAATGGATCGCGAGTGTGCGTGAAGGTTATGAGATCATGGCCGCGCTGACCGATGAAGTGGTGATGATCGGATTCTCGACCGGTGGCGCGCTGGCGCTTAAGCTGGCTGCGGAAGCCCGCTTGAACCAAATGCCGAAGTTGGTGCGAGTGGCGAGTGTGGCCGCACCGATGCTGGTGCAGGATTCCAATATGAATCTCCTCCCTGTGGGCATGATGCTCCGCGCGGTACTGAAACGTATTCCTGGCTTGAAGGACGCACTGCGCTTTTACGATTATGAGCGGGATACTTCGGCGGCGGTATATCCGCGTGTGCCGGTGACCGCCCTGAATGAGTTGCGGCTCACTATTCGGGAGATGCGCAAGGCTTTGCCTAAGGTGACCCTACCGGTGCTGTTGGTGCAAGGTTTGCTGGACCATACGGTGCAGCCGCGTGGGGCTTCGATGATGTTTAGGCTGCTCAGCAGCACTGACAAAACCCTGCGTTGGATTGCCGGTGGGCCACATGCACTGATTACCCATAACTTTGGCGCGACATGGGACATTCTGGATGCCTTTGTGGGCGGCAAGGATGTGACAGGAATTTCTACCGGCCCCAACCATAAACACGAGCACGCAATTCTGGCCGAAGCCCGGCCCAATAAGAAAACCCGTGCACGCTGGTTCATTACAAGAAAGGCAACCGCATGACTAAGGCTACCCCCTCGACCGATCGACGCGCCGTAATTGTTGGTTACGCACGTAGCCCCTTCACTCCGGCCACCAAAGGTGCGCTGGCACAGGTACGCGCGGATACGATGGCGGCGGAAGTTGTAAAAGCCTTGTTAAAGAAGACCAAGGTGAAACCGGCTGACATTGAAGATTTGATTGTGGGGTGCGCCTTCCCGGAAGGTGAGCAAGGTTTTAACGTGGCGCGTTTGATCGGGTTTTTGGCTGGTTTACCGCTGAGCGTGGGCGGAATGACGGTGAACCGTTTTTGTGGCTCTTCCATGCAGGCGGTGCACATTGCCGCCGGTGCGATTGCCACAGGCGCCGGAGAGGCGTTTATTTGCGCCGGTGTGGAGAGCATGAGCCGTGTGCCGATTGGGGGTTTTAACCCGATGCCGAACCCTGAATTGTATAAGACCTACCCGGAAGCCTACATGGGTATGGGTGAAACCGCTGAGAACGTGGCGAAGAAGTATAAGATCGCGCGCGCCGAACAGGATGCGTTTGCGGTGGAGAGCCAGCACAAGGCGGGTATTGCGGCGGCCAAAGGCCTTCTGAAAGACGAGATTGTGCCAATTACCACCAAGCATGGTGTGATCAGTGAGGATGGCTGTTTGCGTCCTGACACCACCGTGAGTGGTCTTGGCGATCTGAAGCCCGCATTTGACAAGGATGGCAGCGTGACAGCGGGGACCAGCTCTCCGTTGACCGATGGTTCCGCTGCTGTGCTGGTGGTGAGTGAAGAGTTTGCCAAGAAGCACAAGTTGCCGATTCTGGCGCGCATCGTGAGTTCGGCGGTGAGTGGGTGTTCGCCGGACATCATGGGTATGGGACCGGTGGAAGCCACCGAGAAGGCGCTGAAGCGTGCGGGCTTGAAGCTCAAGGACATTGATGTGGTTGAATTGAACGAAGCGTTCTCGGCACAGAGTTTGGGTGTGATCAAAGCCCTGAAGTTGGATGTGAAGAAGGTGAATCTGGACGGCGGTGCGATTGCGCTGGGCCACCCGTTGGGTGCCACGGGTGCCCGTATTGTAGGGAAAGCTGCCAGCTTGCTGGAACGCACCAAGGGCCGTTATGCCTTAGCCACCCAGTGTATTGGTGGTGGACAAGGGATTGCCACGATTCTTGAGAGGCCCTCCAAGGAGGAGATCTAAGCTATGAGCGCACAACCAAGAACAACAAGCCGCGTGCAGCCCATTCGTAAAGTCGCTGTTATCGGCGCCGGTGTGATGGGCGCGGGGATAGCTGCGCACGTGGCGAATGCGGGGATTCCCGTAGTACTGCTGGATGTGATGCCGGACGGGGCGGCGAAAGCGATCGAGAAGCTGAAGAAAAGTAACCCCGCCGCGTTGATGCATCCGGCCAATGCCAAGTTGATCACGCCGGGCTCGACCGCCAAGGATTTGAAACTGGTGGCGGATTGCGACTGGATCATTGAAGCGATTATTGAAAAGCTGGATGTGAAGCAGGCGCTGTACCGTCAACTGGCTGCGTTGAAGCACCGGAATGCAGTGGTGAGTAGTAATACCTCGACGTTGCCGCTGGAAGTGTTGGTGGACGGTTTGCCATTGGACTTTCGCAAGCATTTCTTGATTGCACACTTCTTCAACCCACCGCGTTATATGCGTTTGCTGGAGTTGGTGACCGGCCCGCAGACCTTGCCGGATGTAGCCACCCGTGTGCGGGAATTTGCCGACCATATGTTGGGGAAAACCGTGGTGGATTGCGCGGATACCCCGGGCTTTATTGCCAACCGGATTGGGACGTATTGGCTGCATGCATCGGTTGTGAAAGCTCTTGACCACAACGTGAGTGTGGAAGCCGCGGATGCGATCATGGGCAAGCCGATGGGGATTCCGAAAACCGGTGTATTCGGACTGATGGATTTGGTTGGTTTGGACTTGATGCCGCATATTCTGCACAGCCTGCGGGGTGCACTCCCTGCCGATGATGCGTTTGTGAAGTTGGGTGAGGCCCCTCACCTGCTGAGCAAGATGATCGCTGACGGCTATACCGGACGCAAGGGCAAGGGCGGTTTTTACAAGCTGGATGAGAAGAAGAAAAAGCACGTTATTGATTTGCAAAGTGGGCATTATGCGCTGGCTAGCAAGCCTAAGGTTGCTGCGGTTATCGCAGCTAAAAAGGGTGGCTTGCGCGCGTTGCTTTCGCATGAAAGTCGTGAGGGCAAATATGCCTGGGAGGTTATGGGCGGGACCTTTGCTTATGCCGCGAGTTTGGTGGGTGAAATTGCCGGTGATATTGCGACCATCGATGAAGCGATTCGGTTAGGTTATAACTGGAAATATGGCCCGTTCGAGTTGATCGATAAGCTGGGGCCGGCGTGGTTTGCGGAGAAATTGCGGGCTGAGGGTAAGCCGGTACCGAAGATTCTGGTGTTGGCCAAGGATCGCAAGTTGTATCGGGTACGGGATGGGCGGAAGGAATTTCTGACTCTCAATGGCGATTACATGCCGTTGGTGCGCGCACCGGGTGTGATCCTGCTGGAAGACATCAAGCGCGAGAAAGAGCGTTTGTTCGGCAACATGAGTGCCAGCGTGTGGGATATTGGTGACCGCGTAGCCTGCTTGGAATTGCACAGCAAGATGAACAGCTTCAACCCGCTGGTGCTGCGGGTGATTCGGAAGGCCACCAAGGAATTGCCGGAGCGTGGGTACAAGGCGCTGGTGATTTATAACGAGGGTTCTAACTTCTCGGTGGGTGCCAATATCCTAATGCTGCTGGTGACGAGCAAGCTGCGTTTGTGGCCGCTGATCGATTGGATTTTGAAGGACGGTCAGAGCACCTTCAAGGGCTTGAAATATGCAACCTTCCCTGTGGTGGCTGCGCCGCATGGCATGGCATTGGGTGGGGGATGTGAGATCGTGCTGCATGCCCATGCGGTGGAAGCCCATGCCGAGACCTATATCGGGTTGGTGGAAGGTGGTGTGGGGATCATTCCCGGATGGGGTGGCTGTAAGGAATTGCTGGGTCGGGCCATCAAGTACGGCACCCAGAAGGGGCCGATGCCGCCGGTGATTAGAGCCTTTGAAACCATTGCCATGGCCAAGGTGAGCAAGAGTGCGGCGGAAGCCCGTGACCTGCTGTTCCTGCGTCCGGATGACGGCATCGTAATGAACCGCGACCGTTTGCTGGCGGCAGCGAAAGCCCGTGCGTTGAGCATGGTGAAGGGTTTTGAGCCCCCTGCCCCGCATAGTTATGTATTGCCCGGCCCGAGTGGTTTGGCGGCTTTGAAACTGGCACTGCATGACTTCTTTAAAAAGGGCATGGCCACCCCGCACGATATGATAGTGGGTGCGGCTCTGGCACAGGCTTTGAGCGGTGGTGACACCGACATGACCGAGGTTTTGGGTGAGGATGCCATGCTTAAACTCGAGCGCAAAGGTCTTATCTCGCTCGCCAAGACTTCCGGCACACGGGCACGTATTGCCCACATGCTGAAGAAGAATAAACCCCTGCGTAACTAGCACGCAGGAACTGGATAAAGGAGAAACACCATGGAAATTCTGGCTCTGCTTGCAGGTACCGCACTGGCCGGTGTGCTGGGGATCAAGGACGTTCGCCGCGCGGTGATCAGCGGACCGGCGATGCGTATCGCGAAGGGCGTGCTGCCGAGTATCGGGGATACCGAACGCATCGCGCTGGAAGCCGGTACCGTATGGTGGGATGGCGAACTGTTTTCCGGTAAGCCCAAGTGGAAGCGTCTTCTCGATTTTGATGTGAATACGCTGACCAAAGAGGAACAGGCGTTCCTGGACGGTCCGGTGGAAGAGCTGTGTGCGATGATCGATGATCATAAGATCTTCCAGGATCGTGATCTCTCCGCCAAGACATGGAAATTCATCAAGGACAAGAAATTCTTCGGGATGATCATTCCGAAAGAGCATGGCGGCCTTGGATTCAGTGCGTTGATGCACAGTGCGGTGGTGACCAAGATCGCCAGCCGGAGTTTGGCGGCGGCGGTGACCGTGATGGTGCCGAACTCGCTGGGGCCCGGTGAACTGTTGCTCCGTTACGGTACCGATGAACAGAAGAAGCACTACCTGCCGCGTTTGGCCAAGGGTTTGGATATTCCGTGCTTTGCGCTGACTGAGCCGCATGCCGGTAGCGATGCCGCCAGTGGGACCAGTTTTGGGACCGTGGTGAAGAAGAAGATCAACGGCAAGGATGTGCTGGGGATTAACCTGACCTTCAATAAGCGTTATATCACGCTGGCGCCGGTGGCCACGGTGGTGGGCCTGGCTTTCCGTCTGTATGACCCCGATGGATTGATCGGGAAGGTAAAAGATATCGGGATTACCTGCGCCCTGCTGCCACGTGATACCAAGGGCCTTGAGATTGGTGAGCAGCATGACCCGATGGGTGTACCGTTCAAGAACGGACCGGTGCGCGGGCATAATGTATTTGTGCCGATCGATGTGATCATCGGTGGTGTGGCGCAAGCCGGACAAGGTTGGAAGATGCTCATGGAAGCCTTGGCGGCCGGACGTGGTATCAGCTTGCCGAGTTTGAGTGTGGGTGCGGCGGAATTAAGTTTGCGCGCTTCGGCCAGTTACAGCAGTGTGCGCGAGCAATTCGGGATGCCGGTGGGCAAGTTTGAAGGTGTGCGCGAGCGCCTGGCACGTATTGCCATGCATGCCCACCTGATGAATGCCGTACGCATCGTGACGTGTAGTGCCATTGATGCCGGTGAACACCCGAGCGTGCCGAGTGCAATCTCCAAAGCCTATTTGACCGAAGGTATGCGTCTCAGCATCAATGACGCGATGGATATTATCGCGGGCGCTTCGATCTGCCGTGGGCCACGCAACATATTTGCACGGGCTTACAATGGGATTCCTATCGGGATCACGGTGGAAGGTTCGAACATTCTGACTCGCAGCTTGATCGTATTCGGTCAGGGGGCCATGCGCTGCCACCCCTATCTGCAACAGGAAGTAGATGCGATTGGCCGGAACGATGTGAAGGCGTTTGATAAGGCATTCATCAGCCACCTGCTGCATGTGGGCCGCAATGCCGGACGCAGTTTTGTACTGGGCCTGACCCGTGGGCACGGTACGTTTACGCCGCATCCGAGTGTGAGTAAGCATTACCGCAACCTCACCCGTCTTTCGGCAAGTTTTGCTTTGCTGGCCGATGTGGCGCTGGCAACCATGGGTGGGGCGCTGAAGCGTAAAGAGTATCTGAGCGGGCGTTATGCCGATGCGCTGGCATGGCTGTACATGGGTAGCATGGTGCTGAAGATGGCGCATGATAAGGGGTATCCGGCTGCGACCAAGCCCCTCACAGATATGGCGCTGAACCATGCCGTGTATGAGATCGAGCATGCTCTGGAAGATATTCTGCGTAACCTGCCGAACCGCCCTGCCGCGTTTGTGGCACGCATTCTGGCCATGCCGCTGGGCGTACGTGCCAAGCGTAGCCGCGACAAGCTGACCGATCGTGTGGTGGATGCGGTACTGCACCCCACCTTGGGCGTGCGCGAAGGCTTGAGCAACGACATCTACATACCCGCACCGGATGAGGATGGTCTGGGCAAGTTGGAGGCCACCTACGCCAAGGTGTTGGCGGCGGCACCGGTGCGCAAGACGATTGCTGCAGCCGTGAAGGACAAGGTACTTGCCAAAGGTACACCGTTCGTCATGGCCGACGCCGCTTTGAAAGCCAAAGTGATCACCGCCAAGGAGCACAAGATCCTACGTGATGCGCTGCTCGCCCAGAACGATGTGGTGCAGGTGGATTTCTATGCACCAGAGGTTTACAAAACCCTGCGTTAAGCGCGAATGTAAAAAGCGCCCCTCAGGGCGCTTTTTAATATTTTAGGGCTATTCCACCAGACGGTGACTGGCCATCGGGCCGGAAATCGCGGCCAGCATGGTATCGTCTTCGGCGTGGTCGGACGGTGAGGCCATTCCCATGAGTTCAGCCAGTTTGGCGCGGCCACGGTTGATGCGGCTTTTGACGGTACCAACCGCAACGTTGGAGATCTCGGCCGCTTCTTCGTAGCTGAAGCCATTGGCGCCCACGAGCAGCAATACTTCGCGCTGGTCGGCAGGAAGTTGCTTGAGTGCTTCGCGGAAGCGCACGAACTCGAGGTGCTTGGTTTGATCCGGCATGGTGACCAGACGTTCGGAATATGCGCCATCCGCGTCTTCAACCTCGCGCTGGCGCTTGCGGCACTCGGTGTAGAACTGGTTGCGCAAGATGGTGAAGAGCCATGCCTTGAGGTGGGTGTCCGGGCGGTAGGATTCGCGGTTGGCCCAGGCACGGACCAGAGTTTCCTGGACCAAATCGTCGGCACGGTCGCCATTGTAGGTGAGAGAGAGCGCAAAGGCGCGTAACGAGGGAACCGCAGCCAGAAGTTCATCCTTGAAGTTGAAGTTCTCGGGCGGTGCGACGGGGGTATTGGTGATGCTCATGCCTACTTCCCTTTTTTGGCTTCGGCCAGTTCGAGCTGGTTCAGCAAATCGCTGAAACGGTCGGGAACGGGATCGGTCAGAAGGTCTTGGAAACTGGCTTTGAGCAGGTTACCGATATGTTTTTGTACTGAGGCATTCAAGCCATTAGGTTGCACACCAGATGAAGTGGATGCGTAAGGGGATGTAGTAAGCTCCATACCGGCATCAACGTGCGAAAGGTCGTTCCGTTCCATCGGCTGGTCGGACGTTGCCTGTAATTCGGCTTCGATTGGATTCAGGGTGGCCGTAGCCTTTTCATCGGTATGCTTCATAGGGCAAGTTTATACAAATGAATACGAAATCGGTAAACCCTGTTTATTTTATTCTTTTGCAGGGGTGTTTGGGAACTTTAAGCGAAACCGCGCGTTATGTACTGGATAACGCCCATCATCCAATTGATAACAAACGCATTTTAATACATTTTTTCTGTTAAAAAACCGGTTAGATGATTGCAAACGCTCCGGAGCGGTGCTAGCAATACCCGACCAAGATCACAAATTAAGGGAAATACACATATGTCCACCGCTCAACAGGTTGCCCAGTATCTACCTTACCTGCGCCGTTATGCCCGCGCCTTGTGCGGCACACAGCAGGCTGGTGATGCTTATGTAGCTGCTACATTAGAAGCCCTCGTGGCCGAACCTGCACTTTTGCAAAATGCCGAAAATCCTAAACAGGGCCTTTACACCGTCTTTAGTCGTCTGTGGAATTCTCTGGAAGCCAATACGACCCATGGCTCCACTCAGGCGAGCCTTGACACACCGCAGAGCGTGAGCCTTAGCGCGATCACGCCACTGCCGCGCCAAGCCTTCCTGCTGACGTCCATGGAAGGATTCAGCACCACTGATGCCGCCAATATCCTGCAAATCTCGCCCAGCGAGCTCACTGCCTTGGTTGAAGAGGCCGGCCGTGAAATGGGTGCCCATATCTCGACCGACGTACTCATTATCGAAGATGAGCCGCTGATCGCCATTGACCTTGAAAGCCTCGTGGAAGGCTTGGGCCACAGCGTGACCGCCGTTGCCCGTACCCACAATGAAGCTCTGCAAGCTGTCAAACAGCGTAAGCCCGGCCTGATTCTGGCGGACATCCAATTGGCGGATGGCAGCAGCGGCCTGGAAGCTGTGAACGATCTGCTCGCGGCGATGGATGTACCGGTTATTTTCATTACCGCCTACCCCGAGCGCTTGCTGACCGGTGAGCGCCCTGAGCCGGCTTTCCTGCTGACCAAGCCGTACAACCCGCAAACCTTGTCGGCTATTATCAGTCAGGCCCTGTTCTTTCAGCAAAAAGCCGGTGTGAAGAGCGCCGCTTAATGAGTGCGGATTGCTCGCTTACAAAAACCGCCCCCATGGGCGGTTTTGCGAGTGTGGCGGGATTAGTGGCGGGTTTTGGCCTGCTTATCCCACTCGGCAACCTGTTCGGTTACACGGCGTTCGGCTTCTTCGCGCGCCCAGCCATAGCGTTCCTGCAGGCGGCCCACCAGCTCTTCAGCACGGCCTTCCATCACATCGACGTCATCGTTGGTGAGCTTGCCCCAGCTTTTCAGAGCCATGCCCTTGTACTGGGTCCACTTGCCTTGAAGAATGTCCTTATTCATTTCGGTTTCTCCTTTTCTTGTCTGGTCGCAGCGCGTTCGCTCCGACGTTCCCAATCGAATTTGATAACGGAACGGGTAGCTAATGGGTTGGCATACGCTTTGTTCCGCCCTATAAGTGAATACATAAACTGTTCTATTGGCAGGAAACCACCACGCAATGGCAACGTTAGCCTTGCATTAACCTCTCAATAGCGCCTGAAGAGATCGTACCGCGTACACATGGATACCCTGACCACCCGCCTTACCAACCTGGCACAGGATGCTGGCATATGGCTGTTTGACACCGGCGGCTTCATTTCCCGCGGGGAATCGATGAAGTGGGATGCTGGCATGCTGACCGTGGATATCGCAGCCGGCGTTCTGAATATGGTAGCTTGCATGGTGATCGCCGTCGGATTCTTTTTGTTCGCCCATAAGCGTCGGGATTTTGAGTTGCATTTCAAGCTCCTTGCCTACCTCATGGGTCTGCTGTTTTTGGTGCGTGGCATTCATAACATGAGTGCATTATTGACCACGTGGATGCCCATGTATGGCGTGCAGACCATAATCAAAGTCATTTCAGCGGCGCTGACCCTTATGGTGGCCATTACCTTATGGCCTTTGCGGAACAAGCTATTGCGCATACCCGGTCCGGCCCATTTACGCGAAGTGGAAGGGCGTTTACGCGATCTGAATGCACGTATTTCCACGTCTCATACTGAAATCGAAACCCTCATTGAAGAACGTACTGCCGAGCTTGCAACGGCCCGTAAGCGCTTTGAACAGGCCTTGAGCAGCGCGGGAATTTCTATTTTCACGCAAGATAAAAATTTACGTTTTACATGGGTGTTTTCGCCGGATCCGGCATTTTCGCGCAATGCCATTGGGAAAACCGACTTTGATGTCATCCCGCCCTCCAGTTGTGGACCAATCGTGGCCTTGAAGCAGCGTGCGATTGCAAGCGGCAAGACTCATGAAGGTGAGGTGAGCGTGCGCGATGGCGTCCGTGAAACCTGGTACCATATGATTATTGACCCCGTGACCGATACGCATGGCAACGTTGTGAGTCTGCACGGTATTGCAGTGAATATCTCTGACCGTAAAATGCTGGAAGATGAGCAGGTGCGTTTGAGCAGTGAGTTGGCCTCAAACCTTCAGTATTACAAACTGGCAATGGAAAGCTCGCACACCGTCGTGTTCACGCTGGATAAGGATTTGAAATACGCCACTGTCAGCCACCCGTTCCTTGGTCAGCCCCCCGAATATTACATTGGCAAAACCAGTGCCGAGACCCTTTCGGAAGATAACTACGCGGCCTTCCGCCCCCTTAAGCGCAAGGCGATGGAAACCGGTGAAATGGTTCGCGGTGAGATCAAAGCCAAGATCGATGGCTCCATCCGCTGGTTCGATATCAGTATCGCCCCGTTGAAAAACCGCGCCGGCCACGTTGTTGGACTTACCGGTGCGGCGATTGATATTTCGGAACGTAAGGGCTGGGAACAGCACCTGCGCTTACTGATGCGCGAGTTGACCCACCGCTCCAAGAACCTGTTGGCTGTGATCCAGGCCATGGCCCGTCAGACGGCGCGTCATACCGACAGTGTTGATGCGTTTATTGAACGCTTTGGCGCCCGTTTACATGCATTGGCAGGTTCGCACGACCTGCTGGTACAGGAGTCGTGGCAACGTGCGAGCATTAGCGAGTTGATCAGCTCTCAGCTCGGTCATTATAGCGATCTTGTCGGCACACAAGTGCTGATCAGTGGGCCGCAGGTCTACTTGAATCCGGACGCGGCGCAAAACCTTGGTATGGCCTTACACGAAATGGCTACCAATGCCGCCAAATATGGTGCGTTGTCCACCCCGACCGGCCAAGTGAGCATTAGCTGGAGTTGGAAGGGTCAGGGATCAAAACGCATATTACGCATGCTGTGGCGGGAAAAGGGTGGGCCCGCTGTTATGGCTCCGAAATCCCGCGGGTTTGGAAGTCAGGTGATTGAACGCAATTTGACCCGCGCCTTGGGAGCGACCGTCAAACTGGATTATCCCTCCACCGGCTTTAAGGCGGATATGGATCTCCCAGCCAGCCTTACCGTTGAAGATCCTCAAGCGGAACCAACCGAAGACCGGAACGTTAACGGGGTGTAATCAACCCCTAACGAAAGGTTTACCTTATGATTTCTGGTATTCTTGGTCTTATCATTCTGGTTCTGGACATCTATGCGATGTTGCAGGTCCTCGGTTCGTCTACGACCCCGCTTAAGAAGGCGCTCTGGATCCTATTCATCTTTATTGCGCCGGTACTGGGCTTGCTCGTGTGGTATTTGCTTGGTCCGAAAAAGGATGTTCCCGCGCTTTAAGACGGAGCATGCAAAAGCGGCCTAATGGCCGCTTTTTTTGAGTTATGCTGAATTTATTTGGTGGCATCCTGAATCTTTTCACCACTCCGCTCGAGATCGCTACCAAAACCGGAGACGGTATTGCCTCCGCCAATAATAGCTACGCCTGCAACAATTACCACGAGTACCAAGAGAACCATACAACACATCCTTTCTTTAATTTGATGTGACACTAACGCGGTGTCAGCCGTTTGTGTTCCGCTTGTGGGCCCCGCTGTTTCAAAGAATTACAGCTGAGTTTCCTTGATCTGGGACATGGAACCTAAGGGGCTTGTTCACCGTTAGCTGGAGTGTCACCTAACAAGGAGAAATATCATGACTCAGTTCAAAACCTTAGCTTTACTTGCCCCTGTTGTTGTTCTGCTCGCCGCCTGTGGGGAAAGCGGTAGCGACCGTGCCCTGAGCGGTGCCGGTATTGGCGCCGGTGTTGGTGCGGCCGCAGGTGCGCTTACAGGCGGTAGTGCCACGACCGGTGCGGTACTAGGTGGTGCTGCCGGTGCAGCCGCGGGTGGTTTAACGAAATCGAAAGATGTTGACCTTGGTAAGCCATGGTGGCGTTAAGCCTCCTTTGCCTGATACGGGCCAACACTAAACGCACAAGCGGGCCAGGGCGCCCGCTTGTGCGTTGGGAAGAAGAACGGATTTAATGTCCGCGCTTAAAAAGGGTTTAAAGAGTATGTGCTCTATTTTTCCTATTATAAGGCGTCTTAACTGATCTCACGCAGGGCGAGGATCGGGGTACGGCCACTGAACAGGCGGCTGTTCAGGAAGTTAGCGATTTCACGAGCCTCTGTATAGGACGCGTAGGGTTGAAGGCGCAGGGCAATGGTGCTGCCCTTGCTGTTTTCTTTTTCTTCGGCCCGGTTGTACCAAGGGTCGACGACTTTGATCCAGGGGGTGCCATCTTCCTTCTCTTCGATTACGAATCCAAATCCGAGTTGATCCCATCCGATTGGTGTCATTTTCCGTTCTCCTTTCCAATTGATTTCGGTGACATCATTTACGTGGGATAACTGCAGCAAAATATTAAGTGGTTGAATGCGTTTTTTTTCATAAAAGATATACAGCTAATAGTGTGTCTCTCATATCTGAGAGACACAGGGATATTCTCAGGCCTAATATGAGCCTTAATCTATCATTTTTGAGTGAGGTATCGGTTCAGCAGACCTACTACCAGTAGGCAGGCAATGGCCCATGTAGCCCCTAGACACCACCCTGCCAGCACATCGGTGGGCCAGTGCACCCCTAAATACACGCGACTCATACCTACAAGAGCCGTAACGAATATAGCAGACACCAAAATATAGGTTTTAATCGCGCGGGACGATTGGCTCCGTGCCAACAGCGCACCCAAGGTCAAGTACATAATAGCGGATGACATTGCGTGACCACTGGGAAAGCTCAGTGTGCTCACTTCTACCAGATGAGAGACAAGATCGGGTCGGGGACGTTCGAAATGCGTTTTCAGAAGGTGGTTAAGCAGCGTACCCCCGGCACCTGACACGACAATCAAGCCGGCCGATACCCACCGCTTACGCAACATGAGATATCCCATGCTTAAAAGGCTTATCAATGTAATGACCGTAAACCCGCCCATGGCAGTTATGTCCATCATTGATTGCTCCATCCAAGCAGGGCCAATCGGTGAACCGGCATCTCCGCGGCGCAGCGCTTGAAGAATCGCGGCATCGAAGACATGAGTTTCTCCCTCCAAGACCTCATCAGCCAGCGAAATAAATAGTGCGAGGAGACCTGTGAGAATCACCAAAGCCGCCATGAGGCGGGCTTCGGGCATATGGCGCAGTGATTTGAGCGTTGTGAATACGCGAAGGTTCTTCAACGAATATTACTTACGTTTGGACTTGGATTTGGAAAGCGGGCTTTCGCCGCTGAGAACATCGATCAAAAGATTGCCGAGGGCCATCCAGCGCACAACTTTAGGCGCGAAGGCGATCTCGACCAGTGTCAGCAAGAGCGGAGCAAGTGTGGGAGTAGATTCGGCCAGTTTTTTACGACGGCGTGACTCGAGGAAGGCGAGCAGTCCTGCGCAGATCGCGAGAGCCAGTCCCATGATCAGAGGCGCAAGAATAGGTCCAAGAGTCATCTCAAGGACGCGCCACGCGGCAATTGCCAAAAAGAGAACCGCAAATGCAAGAAGGATACGCCAGAGCAAGGCATCCATGAGGCGCGACGCCCTTTGCTGAGGAGCAGGGCGAACCAGCAGTTCTGCAAGGAATGCGTTGAGGCTCATGGCTTATTATCTTTCTTCTTGGAGATAATACCCTCCGGCGATGAATGCCGGAGGGGGATATCAGGCTTTAGTTTAGCGGCGCAGCAGGAAACCAACAAGGGCACCGACACCAGCTGCGATCAATACCGATTGCAGCGGCTTATCTTGAATGGTGGTGCGGGCCTGTTCGGCTTTTTCGCGACCTTTTTCCATGGCGGCATTCACGCCGAGTTGTTCCGCAAAGTCGGTGTCCATGAAATTCTCGAAGCGGCTTTGCAGGCTTGCGAAGACCTTTTGTGCACTGGCAAGCCCTTCGGAGCTACCGGCTGAGGCGAGATTCTCGAGACGCTCCTTGAGGGTTCGCATATCAGATTTGATATCGTTCACACTCTCTTGAGTTTCGGCAGCCGCGCGCTTAGTGCGAACGTGAGCGGTAGAAGCTTTGATATTGGCAGAAAGTTGGCGAGCCATGGTGATATCCTTTCGTTCTCATATTGTCGTCATTAGGTTCGTACCCCTTTTAACCGTTGGGGTCCGTTGAAGTTCCTTTTTATATGCACAGACACGAACTTTCCCGACACATTGGACTCAATGGTAGAGAGGGACGGAATTAATGTCATTATTTCGGGCAATGCGCAGGGAAGTAGGGCCAAGCGGCGTTATAGTGCTGATCAAGAATAGAGAGAATTCCATGCTTCGTATGCCCAGCTTTATCCGTCGTCACCCGCGTTTGAGTATTCTTGTTGTTGCGATACTTGCAAGTGTTGCCGTGTGGTGGGTATTGGGCCGGAATAGCGATACCGTGACACACGCCTATACGATTACCAAAGCCACTACTGGTAATTTAGAAGAAACGGTAACAGCTCAAGGCAAACTGGAACCCAAGCAATACGTAAATGTAGGTGCTCAGGTTTCTGGACAGCTTCTCAAATTACATGTGGATGTGGGACAGCACGTGAGCGCAAGTCAGCTCGTGGCGGAAATCGACCCGCGTGTGTATGAGTCGCGCCTGGAAGAGAGTACTGCGCAAGTACGCAGTTTAAAGGCCCAACTGGCCGAGCAGCAGGCACAATTGGATCTGGCTAAAATTCAGCATGGACGGAATGAACAGCTGGTTGTGGAGCAAGCCATCAGCAAGGATGCGTTCGATACCTCTGCTGCGGCATTGAAGGCGGCAGACGCACGTATAATCTCTTTAAAAGCGCAGATCGAGCAATCGGAATCGACTTTGGCTGAAGCCAAGACCAATTTAAGCTACACCCGCATTTACGCACCGATGGCAGGAACTGTTGTTTCGCAGACCGCACGTGAAGGTCAAACCCTCAATGCCAACCAAACCGCTCCTTCTGTTATTGAAATCGCTGATCTAAGCACCATGACCGTACGTGCGCAGGTGGCGGAAGCCGACATTGGTAAGATTGTACCGGGAATGGACGTAAATTTCACAACATTAGGTGGTCAGAAGCCCTGGCAGACAAAAGTTCAGCAAATCATTCCAGCACCAGAAATTGTTAATGATGTGGTACTTTACAATGTGTTGGCAGATGTTGAGAACGCGGACGGCACCCTGATGAGTGGCATGAGCACACAAACTAATTTTGTAGTGGGCAGTGCGCATGATGCGGTGCTGATACCAGCTGCCGCACTGGGTAAAAAGATCATGGCCAACACAGATTCATCCGCCTCCAAGGGCGAGATGTACGAGATTTGGGTGCCTGACGCCAAAGGTGAGATGGTGAGCAAAACCGTACGGATCGGTTTGATGAACCGTAGCATGGCTGAGGTTTTAGAAGGTCTTAAAGCAGGCGATGACGTGGCTATTCCGACTTCGGCAGCAAGTGGTACGGGTAGCGGCACCAGTGGTGGACGTCGTAACATGGGGCCGCGCCTCTAATGGCCAAGCTCTTGTCGCTCAAGGGAATTGGGCGCCATTATCCCAATGGCGAGGGTGTGGTGAAAGCGCTTGATGGTGTTGATCTTACAATAGATTCTGGTGAGTTTGTTGCGATCATGGGGCAGTCGGGTTCGGGAAAATCGACGCTCATGAACATTTTAGGGTGTTTAGATCGTTCCAGTTCAGGAACTTACCATGTAAATGGTGTGGATGTAGCCACGCTGGATAAAGACGGTTTGGCGCGGCTACGGCGGGAAACCTTTGGGTTCGTGTTCCAGCGCTACAACTTGCTCAGCACGGCGACGGCCGCTGAAAACGTTGAGGTTCCGGCCGTGTATGCGGGCAAGAGCAAGAGCCAGCGTGCGCCACGGGCCTTGGAATTGTTGAAGAAATTAGGATTAGGTGAGCGAGGGAATCACCGTCCTGCGCAACTCTCGGGAGGTCAGCAGCAGCGGGTGGCGATCGCACGGGCGCTGATGAACAATGCGCCCGTCATTCTGGCCGACGAACCGACCGGGGCGCTGGATAGTGCCAGCGGACGCGATGTGATGCAGTTGCTGAAAGACCTGCACGCCGAAGGCCGTACCATCATCTTAATTACCCACGATGCCGATGTGGCGGCACATGCTGACCGGCAGATCCGCATTCAGGACGGGCGGATTCTTGACGATACCGGTGCCAAAGTGCGCACGGGTGCGGATGACCATGTCATTGCTGCGGCCCCCAGTGCTGTCGAGAGTACCGCGGATGTGAAGGAAGCGGTGGATACCGCGCTGCGTTCGTTACGCGTCAACATATTCAGAACCGCACTGACGTTACTGGGCATCGTGATCGGTGTGGCGAGCGTGGTGGTGATGCTGGCCGTAGGGAATGGCAGCAAGGATGCCGTGGTCAGCCAGATCTCGGCGATGGGTACCAACATGCTCTCGGTGCGTCCGGGGGCGCCGGGTATCCGCAGCAGCGGTGATAACGCCAGCCTGATGCTGGCGGATGCGGATGCCGTGGCGCAATTGGACGGCATTCGCACCGTGGTGCCCGAACGCAGCGGCAGCTACACCCTGCGCTATGGCAATATGGACTACGCCAGCAGCGTGACCGGCGTGAATGAAAGTCTGCCGTTGATCCGTGACTGGGCGATGGCCAAAGGACGATTCTTCAGCGCCCGTGACGTGAGTAGCTACGCGCCGGTGATCGTGATCGGTCAGACCGTGGCGACCAGTTTGTTCGGCCCGTTTGCCGACCCCGTGGGCGAAACCATCCTTGTGAAGAACGTCCCCTTCGAAGTGGTCGGCGTTTTAGACGCCAAGGGTGCAGGCATGATGGGGAATGACCAGGATGCGGTCGCGTTCATTCCCATCACGACCGGTCTGGTACGGTTATTTGGCGGCAACTATGTGAGTGGCCTCAACGTGATGGTGAATGACGTGGCACAGATCGACTCCGTACAAGAGAACGTGCGTCAACTGCTGATGGCACGCCACCGCGCCGAGGACTTCAGCATCCGCAACACCGCCAGCCTGCTGACCATGGTGAGTGAGGCACAGGCGACATTGACCATATTGTTGGGAAGTGTCGCGGCCATCAGTCTATTGGTCGGGGGTGTGGGTGTGATGAACATCATGCTGGTGAGCGTGACCGAACGCACCCGCGAAATTGGTGTGCGCATGGCCACTGGTGCACGCAAGGCAGATATTCTGTTGCAGTTCATTACCGAAGCCGTGGTGGTGGGCGTATTGGGCGGTTTGTTGGGAGTTGCCCTGGGTATTGGCTTTGCGCTGGTGCTGGAGCTGTTCGGGGTCAATATCGGATTGACCGTAGCGCCCTCCCTGCTGGCGTTTGGATGCGCTTTTATGACCGGCTTGGTGTTCGGATACATTCCGGCACGTAAAGCCTCGGATATGGACCCTGTGGTGGCTTTGAGTACGGAGTAAGATGATGAAGACGACCTACACCCCTTCCCTATTGTTAATGGCCGTGATGTTACCGGCGTGCAGTCTGGCACCCCACTATGTTCGGCCCGAGGTGAGCTTTGGCAATACATGGGATATCAACCCTACGACGACCACCGAGGCCCGCGTGGAAGCCCACTGGTGGGAGCGTTTGGGAAGCCCTGAGCTGAATACCTTCGTGGTGCAGGCGCTGGCCCAGAATAATGATCTGGTTGCGAGTGCCGAACGTGTGGCGCAAGCCCGTGCGAGTTTACGCGTGGCCGGTGCCAGCCTGTGGCCAAGTGTGACGGCGGGTGCAAGCACCGGATATTCCCGCCCCGACCTGAATGCGGGAGGAAATTCGTCATCCAGCGCCAACCTGGCAGCGAGCTATGAGTTGGATCTGTTCGGGGCCAATGCCAGCACCCGGAAGGCCGCGGCGGCCCAATTGGA
>QFOU01000014.1 GCA_003241595.1 Pseudomonas fluorescens | reverse complement strand
CGAGTACACCACCCACGGCCACTGTGGTGTCCTCACAGCCGATGGCCACGTCCATAACGACCACACACTCGAAAACCTGGCACAACAGGCCTACATCTGCGCCAAGGCCGGCGCCGATATCGTTGCGCCCTCCGCCATGATGGACGGCCAGATCGCCGCTATCCGTCACCGGCTGGATGACGAGGGCTTTGAACATACTCCCATCATGGCCTACGCCAGCAAGTTCGCCAGCGGCCTCTACGGCCCATTCCGCGCCGCTGCGGGATGCGATCTCAAAGGCGATCGTCTCACCTATCAAATGGACCCCGCAAACGCCCGCGAGGCGCTGATCGAAGCGGAATTGGATGAAGCCGAAGGTGCCGACATCCTCATGGTCAAACCGGGCATGTTCTATCTGGATGTCCTCGCGCGCATCCGCCAGCAATCGCAACTGCCACTCGCGGCCTATCAGGTCTCCGGCGAATACAGCATGATGTCCTACGCCTTCCAAAACGGCGCGCTGGATGAAAAACGTGTGGTAATGGAAAGCATGACCGCTCTCCGCCGCGCCGGTGCCGATATCCTCATCACCTACTTCGCCCCCCGCGTCGCCCGCTGGCTTTCGGAGTAAGCAAGTGGATATAGCGGTTGCCTCCATCCTAATGACGTGTGTGTCTGGGATTTATCTAGCATTTGTCGATGATATTATTCATAAGCGGGTAAGGTCTAAAATTGATTTATTTTTCACATATCCAACGCCATTTAGGCTTGTGTATGATGGAGTTGCGTTAAGCTTGAATATCTTTGCGTGGTTTGTTCTGATTTTGGGTGTGTCTGCCATTTGCGTGATGGGCCTAATTGTTTGTTGTGCTCCCTAACTGCCAAAATTCATCCGATATAAAGCGCTATACGAAAAACCTAACTCCCCAACATAACTTCTGCTAACGTAGCGCCATGTTATTCACTGTCCAAGAAGCCGCCGCCGCCCTCGGTCTCCCAACCGTTAGCGGTAACACGCCCGTCACCGGCACCTCCATCGATACCCGCACCCTCCAGCAGGGCGATCTCTTTATCGCCCTTTCCGGTACTCCCTCCGGCGGCTTCACCAGCAGCTTCGCCAGTTCCGGTGATGGCCACAACTTTCTTAAAATGGCGGAAGAGAAGGGGGCTGCCGCCGCCATCGTCAGCACCCCCAACCCCAACCTCAAAATCCCGCAATTGGTGGTGAAGGACACTCTTCTCGATGGCCTCTGGACCCTAGGCCGCGCCTCCCGCCAACGCATGCGTGGCAAACTCGTCGGCCTCACCGGCAGCGCCGGTAAAACCACCACCAAGGAAATGCTCGCCGCACTGCTGAACTCACCCGCCAGCGTCGCCAGCTACAACAATTTCTGGGGTGTGCCGCTCACACTCACCCGCATCCCGCGCACCGCCAATTACGCCGTGGCCGAAATCGGCATGAACCGCCCCGGCGAGATCTCCAAACTCTCGCAACTCGCCCAACCGGATGTCGCCCTCATCGTCAACGTCCATCCCGTCCACCTCGAGCACTTGGGCAGCCTCGCCGCCATCGCGCGCGAAAAACTCGGCATCACCGAAGGTCTCAAATCCACCGGCACACTGGTCGTCCCACAAGATCTTGATATCTCGCCCTCGGGCTGGACAGGTGCCACTCTCCGCTTCGGCATCGGCTCCGGTATCTATGCCGAAAAATGGGAAGTCCACGACGACAACTGGCTGGTCACCTTCATGGTGGAAGGTCAACGCATCGAAGCTCTGCTGCGCGAAGGCGCGCCCCACCGCCTGCACAACGCCACCGCCGCATTGGCCACCGCCATCGCCGCTGGCGAAAACCCCACAACTGCCGCCACGCGCCTCGTCAACGCCGGTACCATGGCCGGTCGCGGCACCGTGCAAACGGTCGGTGGTATTACCATCATTGATGATAGCTTTAACGCCAACCCGGCCAGCATGACCGCCGCCCTGCAATCCGTTGCAGGTCGCCCCACGCAAGGCCGCAAATTCGCCCTGCTGGGCGATATGCTGGAATTGGGGAATGAAGCCCCGCGCTACCACCGCGAACTCCTGCCGCATACCACCAAACTGGATGGCATCTTCGCCATCGGCCCGCTTATCAAAAATCTCTACGAAACTCTGCCCGCAAACCAACAATTCGGCTGGTGCGAATCGCCGGAAGAGCTGAATCTCTCTGCCATCCTCAGCACGCTCCAACCAGGCGATACCCTCCTCATGAAGGGCAGCAAGAAAATGCTCCACGTCCCGGGCATCCCTGCTAAGCTGACTGCCGCTCTCTCAAAAACAGCAGAGTAGTTGTAGAGCTTTAGGGCTTAACGCAAGTCATCGTATCCGACCATGATACCCGGGTAATGCCTTTCCATGTATAGCGATTGACACGAACATCATGTTCGTCACGACTAATGTGTTTTCGGGTCGGCATAGCACCTAATGAGGCGCATTCACGACTCAAAAGTTGCCAGCTAAAGTTTTTCATAAAATCACGTGAAGGTTCGGGAAGATTGTCAGGCTTAGTAATGGAAATAACAACTACAGGGCCAAATGTGTCGGTCATCCATGTTTGGCTGACTGTGTAAATATGCCCGTCTGGCCCAATTTCCTCGCGTTCACCTTTACGAAGGCTCGCCGAGGTGCAGGCGTTTAAAAACAGCGTTACACAGACGATAGATATGGAAAGAGCGGAAGTGGAAAGAGGTAATGTCATTATAAAATCGCATATGTAACTAATCTAAATATGAGTCTTATTCTAAGATGTTACATGAAATTTGAACAATAAAAAACCGGCCCTAAAGCCGGTTTTTCATACCCGTAGTTACTGGGCGGCAGGCGCTGCAGGAGCAGCCGGAGTCGCACCTTCAGCCGGAGCCGCAGGGGCAGCACCATCTTCGTAGGTGATGGTGGCACCCTTGCGCAGGTCGGTCAGGTAGCCCTGTACAACTTGCTGGGCCATTTCCTGACGCAGTTGGGGTTCCATCTGCTCAAACGGAGGGGTGTAGCGGTCGTTGCGCTCTTCCACCAGAATGACGTGCCAGCCGAATTGGGTCTTCACAGGGGTCTTGGCAACGGTGCCAGCCGGAGTGGAGAAGGCGACAGCAGCAAACTCGGGGATCATCGCTTCACGACGGAACCAACCCAGTTCGCCACCTTCATTGGCGCTCGGGCCCTTGCTGAACTTCTTGGCGGTCTCGGCAAAGTTGGCCGGGGTTACGCTGGCGAGTACGGCATTGGCTTCAGCTTCGGTGGGTACCAGAATGTGACGTGCGCGCACGGCGGGGAAGGCGTTGTTAGCCTTGTTGGCTTCGTAGGCCGCCTTCAGGGTGTCGGTGGTCAGGGTGTCGCTAACCTTTTTAGCAATCACGAAGTTGGCCTGCAGTTGGTTTTCAACCAGAGCGAGCTGCTTCTTATAGTCGGCTTCGCTGGTGACTTTCAGGCGCTTGGCTTCTTGGGTGATAAGCTCTTGGTCAATAACACGATCCAAGATCTGACGCTTCACTTCAGCTTCACGACCTTGCATCATGGCGGCCGGAATCTGGGCGAGTTGGTCGTCTACGCGGCTTTCCTTCACAGCAACACCATTGACGGTGGCCAGAGTTTTGCCGGTATCGTCTTGCTTGTCACCGCATGCGGTCAGCAGCAGGGCGCTACTGGCAACAACGGCCAACAGGCTCTTGCGAAGAACGAGAGTCATGTATTTATCCCTTTGTTATTCATAGAATTATTATTGGCATGGATGTGCGTTCTTGACACCTCCCCACCAGTTGGCCTAACCATGCCGCTGCCGTGATGACATTGCAAGCCCGCTGCCACAAAATCCCGCACTTCCCTCAACATGGAGTGAATGCGACGCTTGACCACACCCCTATTCACCCCGCAGTCTAGCCACCATCATGCTACCCCGCATACGCCAGTTATTGAATTATCGCCTCACGCTGACCGTGGCCCTTACCGATACCGGTAATCTGCACACGTACCGCCCGCGTGTGTCAGTGCTTTTCGGTATTGCGCTGTTTGCCGTATCGGGCTGGCTGGGGATGGTGCTGGCCGGAGACCTCGCCGGTGCACGTCTCACCGCCACGCTGACCGGTAACACCGAGGCGAAATACTACCTCGATATGATCTCCGAACTCCGTTCGCAACGCGATGCCGAACGCGAGCAGATGCGCACCATCGCGCAGCAGCTGGGCGTGCTGCAAGCCCGCCTCGACCGCTTCGATGCCCTCGGCAACAAGCTGAAGGCGGAAGGTACGATCATAGACGTCTCCGGTACGATTGATATGGAAGGTGAGGAAGATATGCCGGATGGCCGTGGCGGTCCCGAAGAACTTCCGCCGATGACTACCGTGCCCAGCATGGAGATCATTCGCCAGCAGGTCACAACTCTCACCGATAAGGCGGATACCGCCGAGATCGCGTTGGAAACCTCGCTCGCGTTGGCCATTCGTAACAGCCTCGGTCTGGGCGGTGGTGGCGCTATTCCTTACCTGTGGCCGGTCATTACCGATACCTATCGCCTAAGCTCACCCTTCGGCTGGCGTTCCGACCCGTTCCGTAAATTCCGTAAATGGCACGGCGGTATGGATATCGCCGATAAACTCCAATCGCCGGTCATTGCCGCTGCCGATGGTACCGTCACCTTCGTGGGCTGGCGTATGGGCTATGGTAACCTTGTTGAGCTTAAGCACGAGAACGGCTTCACCACCCGCTACGGACACTTGACCCGCGGTACTGTTAAAGAAGGTCAGCGCGTCAATGCCGGAGATCTCATCGCGCTCATGGGCAGCACAGGTCGCTCTACCGGTTCGCACTTGCACTTCGAGGTGCGCAAGGATGATAACCCGCTCAACCCGCTGGCGTTTATTAAAGATACCCGCGATCAGGTGCTCCAGCAGGCTCGTGCCGGTAAAGGTCGCCAGCTGTTGTCCGAGTATCGGAACGAAAACAAGTCTGCGAATAAATAGATATGTTGGAAAAAAGAGAGACCGCCGGAATACGGCGGTCTCTTTGTATCGATTTCAAGCGGACTTGGCGGTAAAGGTGTAGCTTGTGCTGTCTTTTTCCACCGCTTCCGTTACGCAGATGCCTTTTAAAAAGCGGCAGTGCCGTATGGCGCGTTCAAGCGAAACTGTGACCATCTCTGTGTCGGTCTTCAGGTAAAACACGTCGCCTTCACCCACGTAGGGCGGGCAATCGCCAAAGCGGGAAAGGCCATTGCTCAGATAGCCTAAGGAGTTGAGGGCGAACCAAGTTTCATTGTTGTCATCGGTGCCATTCAGGCTGATGTCCCTCCCGTATTTATCATAGCTGATGCAAATCTTCTGAATGCGTCCGGCGAGTATATCGCGTCGCAGTATGTGTGCGGCGGTGCGGATATGGAGCCAAGACTGAAATTTGCGGCGCAGGTCTGCGATATAGGTCATGTGTATCTCCGGTGGTCAGCCCCGTCTTCGGGGCGAAGAGGGGAAACCGTCCCGGATGGGAAACGGCATTTTATCTGGTGTTAAGTGTGGGGAAGGGGCGCTTATATTTCAAGAGGAGTAGCGTGGCTTTGGAAAAAGGCATAATTAAGCCATTTCCGCCGCTTCGGTTCCATGCGATGTCGTGTTTTTCATAAACCCTTACAGATTGGATATTAAACAAGCAAAAACCTGCCCAAAAAGGCTGTTTTTACATCCAAATGCCTTGGCTGAAACCACCTTAAGGTCTAAGGTGCCCCCATGTTGAAATTTGTCACCTCTCTCTTTGGCACTCCGTCCTCGCGTTTTCTGAAGGACATGCAGCCCTACCTGCCTAAAATCAATGCCCTCGAGGCCGAAATGCAGGCTAAAACCGACGAGCAACTCGCCGCCGTAACCTCCGAACTCCGCACCAAGCTGGAACAAGGTGCCAAGCTCGATAGCCTCATCCCGCAAGCCTTTGCCGCCGTGCGTGAGGCTGCCCGCCGTGCCCTCGGCCTGCGCGCGTTCGATGTCCAGCTTCTGGGTGGTCTCGCCCTCCACTTCGGCAAGATCGCCGAAATGCGCACTGGCGAAGGTAAAACCCTCGTGGCCACCTTCGCCGCCTACCTGAATGCCATTTCCGGCAAGGGCGTACACGTCGTGACAGTCAACGACTATCTCGCCAAGCGCGACAGCGCCTGGATGGGGCAGGTCTTCACCCAATTGGGCATGACCACCTCCGCCATCTACCACGGCCAGACACCCGAGGAACGTAAGGCCGCCTACGCCGCCGATATCACCTATGCCACCAATAACGAGCTGGGCTTCGACTACCTGCGCGACCACATGGTGCTCAGCCCGCTGCAACTCGTTCAGCGCCCGCTGCACTATGCGATTGTAGACGAAGTGGACAGCATCCTCATCGATGAAGCCCGTACCCCGCTCATCATCTCCGGCCCGTCCGATGATAAGACTGACCTCTACATCGCTATCAACGGCCTCATTCCCCAACTGGCCCACGGCGAAGACTACGAGTTGGACGAAAAGCAGCGCTCCGCCCACCTCACCGAATCCGGTACCGACAAGGTCGAGGCCTTCCTGCGCGAGAACGGCCTGCTCACCGAAGACGGCAACCTGTACGATGTCCACAACATCTCGCTGGTGCACCACGTCAACCAAGCCCTGCGTGCCCACACCCTGTTCCGTAAGGATGCCGAGTACATCGTGAAGGATGGCGAAGTCGTCCTCATCGATGAATTCACCGGCCGCATGATGGCCGGCCGCCGCCTCTCCGAAGGCTTGCACCAGGCTATCGAAGCTAAGGAAGGCGTCGATATCAAGCAGGAGAACCAAACCCTCGCCAGCATCACCTTCCAAAACTACTTCCGCCTGTACAAAAAGTTGTCCGGCATGACCGGTACAGCCGAAACCGAGGCCGAAGAGTTCGAGAACATCTACAACCTGCCGGTCATTGCCATTCCCACCAATAATCCGGTGCAGCGTAAAGACTACGCCGATATCATCTACCCCTCGCGCCGCGGTAAACTGCGCGCCATCGCCGAAGATATCCGCAAAACCTACGAGAGCGGCCAACCCGTCCTCGTCGGTACCACCACCATCGAGCGCTCGGAAGAGCTGTCCGAAACCCTCAAAGCCGCAGGCGTGCCCCACCAGGTTCTCAACGCCCGCTACCACGAGCAAGAGGCAAACATTATCGCGCAAGCAGGCCGCAAAGGTGCGGTCACCATCGCCACCAACATGGCCGGCCGTGGTACCGACATCAAACTTGGCGGTAACCTCGAACTCCTCTTGGCCGATGCCAAGGACGATGCCGATGCCGCGAAGATCCGCGCCGCCTACGAGCAAGAGCACAACGAGGTCATGGCCGCAGGCGGTCTCAAAGTCTTGGGTACCGAACGCCATGAGTCCCGCCGTATCGATAACCAGCTCCGTGGCCGTAGCGGCCGTCAGGGCGATGTCGGCGCCTCCGTCTTCTACCTCTCGATGCAGGATGACCTCATCAAACGCTTCGTGCCGAATATCGAAGGCCTCCTCAAGCGCCTCAACGTGCCGGAAGACGACGCCGTGCAGATCGGTATCGTCAGCAAGAGCATCGAAAACGCCCAGAACAAGATCGAAGCCCTGAACTTCGACCAGCGCAAGAACGTGCTGAAGTACGACGAAGTGCTCAACGACCAGCGTAAGGTGGTCTACGACCAACGCACCGAGATCCTCTTCAGCGACGAACTCGACGCCAGCATCACCGAATACCGTGCCGAGCTGCTGGAAGCCCTGATGACCCAAGCCTTCCCGACTAACTCGCTGCCCGAGCAATGGCAGCCGGATATTCTCACCGATGGCCTCCTGCGCACCTTCAACATCACGCTGCCCATCACCGAATGGATGGCAGATGCCGACGTCGGCGCCACCACCATTGCCGAGAAATGCGAAGCCGCGATCGAAGCGGCTTGGAAAGAGCGCACCGCAGGCTTCTCGCCCGAGATCCTCAACAGCATCGAAAAATCCGTGCTGCTGCAAACGCTCGACCGCCTCTGGCGCCAGCACCTGCAAGCACTGGATATCCTCCGTCGTGGTATCAGCCTGCGTGGCTATGCCCAGAAAGACCCGCTCAACGAGTACGCCCGCGAAAGCTACATGCTGTTCGAAGACCTGCTCATGGCCACCAAGCAAGAGACCATTGCCATGCTCAGCCGTGTGCAACTGGTGGAAGAAGAGCCGCAACAACCCGCCCTCAGCGCGCAACCTACCGAGTACACGCACCCCACCGAAAATGGCCCGGTTACCGAAGCGGTGCCCGCCAGCCAGCAGCAGGGGGGCATCAGCCCGCAAGCCTTTGGCGTCGCCAAGTGGGATGATCTCAATCCGCTGGATGGCCGCATTCCGCGCAACGCGCCCTGTCCCTGCGGTTCCGGAGAGCGTTTCAAGGCCTGTCACGGCAGCCTTGCCCGCATCCGCTCCAAAGCGAAGGCCGCCTAAACACTCCACCGTGGAGCATCGCAAAGGCCGCCTTCAGGGCGGCTTTTGCGTTCAACTGACCGGAAAATAAATTCCTTAAAAATCTAACGTCTAATCCTAAGTTCTGATAACTTCACACCATGACCACGCCGCAGCCCCATCTCCAAATGAAGCTCTACAACTCGCTCACCCGCACCAAGCAGGCCTTTACGCCGCTCGATCCCGAGCACGTGCGCATGTACGTCTGCGGTATCACCCCGTACGATTTCGCCCACATCGGCAACCTGCGCACCATGGTCACGTTCGATGTCATGTACCGCCTGCTGCGCCAAATCTACGGCGAAAACAAGGTCACTTACGTCCGCAACTATACCGATATCGACGATAAGATCGTCGAGCGCGCGCAAGAGACCGGCAAACAACCCTTCGACCTCGCCGCCGAGTTCATCGAGATTTTCGAGAACGATATGGCCGCCATGAAGGTGCTCGACCTCCCGCGCGATCAAAAACCACGCGTCAGCGATTACCTGAAGGAGATCGCCACCATGGTCGATGCCCTCATCGCACAGGGCTTCGCCTACGTGACTGAAAGCGGCGATGTGATGTTCGACGTGCCCGCATTCGAAAAGCTGCCCAATCCGCCGCACGATAGCTTTGGATATATCGCCCGCCGCAGCTTCGAGAATGTGCAGGCTCGCGTGGAAGAAGATGCTGAAAAACGCGACCCGCGCGACTTCCCCGTATGGAAGGCCAACGCCAAATCCGCCACCAAATTAGAGCAAGCGTTTGTCCCCGCCGAACTCGGCGCGCAACACTTCACCGCCCCCGGCCGCCCCGGCTGGCACATCGAGTGCTCGGTGATGAGTGAATCCATTCTGGGTCAGCACTACAAACCGGGCGATAGCGCGCTGTTCGATATCCACGGGGGAGGGGAAGACCTCGCCTTCCCGCACCACAGCTGCGAGATCGCGCAAACCGAAGCTCTCCACCCCACCTGCACCATGTGCAGCGTCTGGATGCACGGTGCGTTCATTACGGTCGATGGCCAGAAGATGTCAAAGTCGCTCGGTAACTTCAAACTCATCTCCGAGGTTCTCAAGCAATACTCTGCCGAAGCCATTCGCCTGTGGATGCTCCAAACCCATTACCGCAAACCTCTCGACTTCTCCGACGATGCGCTCAAAGCGGCCGAAAAGCGTTGGCAACGTTACCAGTCAGAAGCACTGAGCATCGACGAAGATGTTGCACTTCCCGTAGCTTTTATCGAAGCTCTAGGCGATGACCTGAACACGCCTAAAGCCATGGCGGTGGTTGATGAATCCACGCCCGCTGAACGTCGCGCTATGCTCAAATTCTTTGGTCTGGAAGCAGCCGCCGTTATCAACGAAGTTTCGCCGGAACAATTGGAACTGCTCACCGCCCGCGAAAGCGCACGCCTTGCCCGCAACTGGGCCGAGTCCGACCGCCTCCGCGACGTTCTAAAAAACGAACACGGCATCTTGGTCGAAGATACCTCCACAGGTCAAACTTGGCGCCGTATCTAGTCACAATCCCATAGGGCATCCATGTCCATCTATCTCCTCAGCCAAGCCTTCGGCGCCGTCGCCTTCCTGTTCGCGCTCTATGGGTTTATCAATAAGGACGATAAGGTTCTCAAGCTCTGCATCGCCGCATCGTCTATCTGCGTCGCCGCACACTTGGGCCTGCTGGAGGCATGGTCGGGCATGATCATCAGCCTCGTCGCCGCCGCGCGTTATATCGCCTCCAGCTACACCAAAAACACGTGGCTCATGGCCTTCTTCATGGCCATCGGCGTGGCCTATGGCGCGTACATCCACACTATCTGGAGCGATGCACTTCCGGTGCTTGCCAACATCCTTGCAACCTTCGCCATCTTTAATCTCAGCGGCATCAAACTGCGCGCTACGCTTATGGTTGTCGGATGTTTCTGGATATCCTATTACACTCTCAACTATTCCATCGTCGGTGCAGCGTCCGAGTGTTTCTATTTCGGCGTGAACGCCTACAATGTCTGGAAACACAAACGTCGCCCCGTCGGCTATAACATCTAAGAATTCACATTATTATGACGACACTGCACGAAGCTCTCGAAACCCTCTCGCTCCTGCCGGATTGGGAGAACCGCTACACCTACATCATCGAACTGGCCCGCACGCTGCCCGCCATTCCGGCCGAAGAAAAGATCGACGCCAACCTCGTGCCTGGCTGCACTTCGCGCGTCTGGTTGGTGCTCAACTGGAGCGGCGATCGCACCGATATTCACCTCGAATCCGATGCTCTCATCGTGCGCGGCCTCATGGCACTCGTCTACCTCGCCTACAACAACAAAACGCGGGAAGAGATCGCCGCCATCAACCTGCCAGAGCTCCTCGCGCCCACCAAAATGCTGGCCCACCTTTCGCCCAACCGCCGCAATGGTTTCGCCAGCGTGGTGAAGAAGCTCCAATCTCTCGCCGCCTAAATTTAGCGATAAAAAATCCGGCCTGCGGGGCCGGATTTTTTATCCGCGTTTCCACCGCCCATCACTCTCGCGCACGGCATGTCCGTCCAGTTCCAGCTCCACTAAAACCCCACTCAACGTTGCCTCTGTAAGTGCGGTCTGACGCACCAGATCATCAAAACTGGTACCCACACTCCCCAGCAATCCAAACACGCGCTGCGTGTCACTCAGTGTCTCTCCTGCAGATGTTTCAGGCGCCACATCCACCACAATCGCATCTTCGGGTGTGTCACTAAATAAATCCTTCTGCACCACTTTCGGCACATACGGGGCAGGGGTGCTCGGCATGCTGTTTAAAATATCCTGCGCATTCTCAATCAACGTCGCACCGTTTTTCAACAACCAGTTCGGCCCGCTACTGCGCGGATCACTGGGGCTTCCCGGTACCGCCCACACCTCGCGATTATAATCCAGCGCGCACTCGGCCGTGATCAAACTTCCACTATGACGCGTCGCCTCACTCACCAACACACCCACACTCAATCCGGCAATGATGCGGTTGCGTCGCGGGAATAAACTTGCGGTCGGCTGCATACCCCACGCCTGTTCACTCACGACACATCCATGCTGAATAATAGCTTCGCGCAAACGTGCATTTTCGGGTGGATAAACATTGTCAACACCACCGGCAACTACCGCTACAGTTTGGCCTCCACCAACGATTGCGCCCTCATGCGTGGCCGTATCAATGCCGCGCGCAAGGCCACTCGTCAGCACAACATTTGCACGTGCTAATTCACTCGCCAGCTGCTTGCTCCATGTCAAACCACTCGCACTCGCACTCCGATTTCCTACAATGGCAACCTGCGTTTTCGTCAGGCTGGAAGCGTCACCCAGCACACTCAGTGTAATGGGTGCATCGGGTAATTCCATCAGTTGTGAAGGATAATTTTTCTCACCATACACCAGTAAAATTCCATCATGTCGCTGCAATGTTTCCAACTCGCGCATTACGCTGTCGGCGTTGGCCAGAGCCGCAAATTTGGGGTTGATGCTGTGCCAGTCAGTGAGGATGTCGAGAACATTTTCGCGCATGCGTATAAGTTTTCGAAATGAGACCGGACCAATTCCCGGAGTACGCGCAATGCGCAGTTTCGCAAGCATTTCTGGGCTTGTTGGCAGCGGCATTGTGCTTAACTTTCTTGCGTTGCGTGGTCGTAAATTCATCAGTTCGATTTGCGCGTTACACGTTGTCGCGTAAATCATCACATCTCGATTTCTCCAGCAATTCCGCCATAAAATACGCCTTAACGCAACGTAATTTATCGTAAATATGTCACACCATCACATTGGCAATGCACGTGTTTTCACCATACCTACTTCACCGCGCACGCAACTCATGCGTAACATCCGCGTTAGTTAAATAACAAGGAGCACACTCACGTCATGTCGGCTTACGTCATCACAGTAGCACAACAAAAAGGCGGTGTTGGTAAGTCCACTTTGGCCGCTCACCTCGCCGTATCGTTTGCCCAGCAAGGTTACAGCACCATGCTGTTCGATACCGATCCTCAAGGCACCACCACCCACTGGCACGCTCAACGTAAGTCCAACGATATTGGTCTGATCGCGACCTCCGGCTGGCGCCTTACCCGCGACCTCTCCATGGCCCGCGAGTCCAACGACATCATCATTATCGACACCCCTCCGCACGCCGAAATGGACATCAAGGTTTCCGTGCGCGCTGCCGACATGGTTCTGGTTCCGATCCAACCGTCGCCTGCCGACGTATGGGCTGTGAAGGAAACCTTCAACACGATTAGCGGTGAATCGCGCCAGTGCATGGTCGTTCTCAACCGCGTGGTACAACGTGCCAATATCACCATCGAGACTCGTCAGAAATTGATGCAACTCGATATTCCGGTCGCCGAGCAAGAAATCGGTAACCGTGTGCTCTTTGCCGCCAGCATGGAAAGCGGGCTCACCGTGCTGGATGGATTTGCCAACCCGTCGCAGAATGAGATCACGAATCTCGTTCGCGATATCGCGGCAAAAATCGGTCTTGCCTTCAAGGGCAAGGCAACCAGCGTGTCTAAGAAGACTTCGCCGGTGAGCACCTCCTCCTCCTCCCAAACCGAATCGAAAGATAAAGAAATGGCTACTGCCGTTAAGAAGAAGCCCGCTGCAAAGCCGGCTGCTAAAAAGGCTGCCGCTAAACCGGCCGCCAAGAAGCCTGCTGTAAAGAAGGCTGCTGCAACCAAAACCGCTGCTAAGCCTGCTGCTAAAAAAGTAGCTGCCAAGCCAGCCGTTAAAAAGGCCGCTCCTGCTAAAAAGGTAGCTGCTAAGCCAGCCGTTAAGAAGGTGGCCGCTAAGCCTGCTGTGAAGAAGGCTGCTCCTGCCAAAAAAGCTGCTCCGGCGAAGAAGGCTGCTCCTGCTAAGAAGACTGCAACCAAGGCCGCTCCGGCTAAAAAGGCTGCACCTGCTAAGAAGGCAGCTCCCGCCAAGAAGACCGCTACCAAAACGGCTACCAAGAGCAGCCCACGTAGCGCACCTGCCGCTCAGCTGACCGTCTACAACGGCACCGGCACCACCGGTTCCAAGAAGAAGGCTGCCTAAGCATCCTTCCGCAAGGAACGACTTTAAACCGGCCTCAGGGCCGGTTTTTTAGGTGCCGAGAGGGAGGGGGTCATCCCCATATCCACCAGCCGATCCCTAAACCCAAAAACATTCCGTACAGGGTGAACAGCCCATATCCTATAACGTGCATTTAAACTTCCTCCATTAAAAATGGCCGCCTTTGAATAAAGGGCGACCGGAGGTTCGTAACCGTCTACAAGAACGGTGCATGGCTTTGGGCTTGCACCTTGGACATACCAATGCCCTCCGGTCATAAGACACGAAAGGCAACGGTTTAACGGCTGTTGCTGTGGCCGCTTGTAGGGGAGTTACGACACTCCATGACGTTTCTTTCCGCCACGCCGTAAGTATGCGGAAATAGAGAGCCGGGTCAACTGATGAGTAGGGGCATTTAAGAATTAAAACAGAGGATGCACATAAGGTGTCATTGGCATTTAGTGTCGCGCCACATACATAATCCGATGCGCTTCGCCACAGTCCTTACTCCTAACCGCCGTTTTCTGATTTTTTGCGTGGCAAAGCACTAGACAGTTACACAGGAAAACTTAACACTAACGCCATGCAAACTCTGTCCCAACGCTATGTCATCCCCACAGCCGCCGTTCTCGCGGTTGGTGCGGGCCTTACTTTTGCCGCCAGCTCCGTGCTGGGTGTTATCGTGACTGTCATCGGTGTGCTGGGCTTCATCGCCCTGCTGGCCCGTCAGGATGCCGCCGCTCTCGAAACCCTCCGCCATGCGGTGGAAAAATTGGAGAGTGGTTCCGTGCCCGAAGTTCCCAATCTTAAACGCAACGATGAGATCGGCACACTGGCCGCGTCTATCGGTCGTCTGGGCAAAGCCGATAAAGCTGCGCAACAAGCCAGTACCGACCCGCTCACTGGCCTCGCCAACCGTCGTGGTGTGCTGCAAAAAATGGAAGCGGCCTTCAAACGCCAGCAACCGCTCGCACTGCTCTATATCGACTTGGACAAGTTTAAACCGGTCAACGATACCTACGGCCACGAAGCCGGCGATGCAGTGCTGCGCAAGGTCGCCGAACTCTTCCGTGCCTGCGTGCGTGATGAAGATACCGTCGCACGTCTGGGCGGAGACGAATTCATTATCGTCCTCTACGGCCTTACTGAAAAGCCGATGGTGGAAGAGCGCGTCAAACGCATCATGGAACTCATTAACGAACCGATATGGCTGAACGACCTGCGCATCAAGTTGGGTGCCTCTATCGGTATTACCATGGCTCCCACCGATGGTGCCTCGGTCGAAGCGCTCCTCCAGGCCGCCGACGAAACCATGTACGCCGTGAAAAAAGCCGGCCGTAACGGCTACCGCTTCTACTCTTAATCGAGCACTAAAATCAGGGAAGGGGCTTCGGCCCCTTTTCCTTTACCTCTATCGCCGGTATAAAAGCATATGTCCCCCAACCTCAAAATCTGGCTCACCCTCGCCGTCCAAACCACCATTCTGGTGCTCGCCACCCTTGGGCTGATCATTCTTCTCCAACCGAATCTCTCCACGCAAACCGACCCCACTTCGCTTCTCTCCACGGCGGCGATTTTCCCACTCGCCTCGCTCACTTTTGTGGCCACAACTCTCAGTCTTATCAGTATGCGTCGCTCTTCTCTCGTCGCTGCCGCGCAAAACGCGCTACTGGGCGTAACCGGCCTCGCAGCAGGCCTATCGCTTTCAATTCCCTACGAAATGACACAAGTCCTCACCTCCGGCCACTGGGGGATGAGCAATATGTACGAGGTCAGCGTTCTCACCCTCGCCATTATCGGTTTTTTAGCATTAGGCTTCGATAAAACATACGCTTACGGTAAATTTCTGCCCATCGCCACGCCCATTCTCCTCGCGGCCAGCCTCTTCACCCTCTGGCTCACCCAAATCGGCGCCGCCACCCCCTCCGAACTCATCCCCGCATTACAAAATAAAATATTACCTTTCCATGTGTTAGCTAACTTTATCGGCTACGGAAGCTTCGCAATCGGCGCCGCTGCCGGTGCCGGAATCCTGCTCCGCCTTCACGCAGATAAACACCAAAAAACCTCGCGCCTCCCCACGGCTCCCGTGCTTGAAAAGCTCGGATATCAAAGCATTGTCATAGGCTTCCCCGTATTCAGCCTCGCTATTTTGCTCGGCTGCGTCTGGGCCTATCAGGCGTGGGGCGGCTACTGGAGCTGGGATCCGAAGGAAACCTGGGCGCTCATCGTCTGGCTCATCTATGCCGCCTACCTTCATGCCCGCGCGCAACTTCGCACGCAGCCTCACGTTTTGGCATGGTGGTTGCTAGTGGGCTTTCTCGCGACACTCTTCTGCTATATCGGTGTGAATATGTTCTTGTCAGGTCTGCACTCCTACGGCAGTCTAGCGTCATGAAGAACACAAGAATTCTTATCTTTGCCCTGTTGGCAACCACAACACTTTTCAGCGCTTGCGCCTCATCTTCCAAACCAGATGGCGAGCTGACCGGCACGGTGGGAGAGCTTTATAATAATGGTATGGATAATATCCAGAAAAAGCGCTACGCCCAAGCCGTGCATAACTTTGAAGAGCTGGATCGCCAATACCCCTATTCCGGATGGGCAACCCGTGGCCAGATTATGACCGCGTATGCCCAGATGCTGAACAAGGACTACGATGAATCGCTCGCCACGATCGATCGCTTCGTCAAAATGCACCCCGGTCACAAAGACCTTGCCTACATGTACTACATGGCAGGTCTTAATCATTACAATCAAATGACCGATGTAAATCGTGACCAGTCCGAAACACAACTTGCATTGGATGCGTTCACCGAAGTGGTGAACCGCTTCCCAGAAAGCCCTTACGCCCGCGATGCTCGTCTGAAGATCACACTGTGCAATGACCACCTTGCGGGTAAGGAGATGACGGTAGGTCGCTACTATCAGTCTCAAAAAATGTGGCTGCCCGCCATCAACCGCTTTCGCGTAGTTGTGCAAAACTACCAAACAAGCAGCCAAACGCCCGAGGCTCTCTATCGCCTGACTGAAAGCTATTTGGCGCTGGGTATTAACGATGAAGCCCTCCGTGCAGCCTCCATCCTTGGCTATAACTACCAAGGCTCGGCTTGGTATAAACGTGCTTATGGCCTTTTAACCGAGCGTAAGTTGGCGCCGGAAGGTGAAAGCGAATCGTGGGCTAAAAAGCTCGGCCGTACCTTCTCCGATCTGTTCTAGTGACATCGAATCCGAATGCTGGCCTGTTGGGCAACCAACAGGCCGTTTTCATAGCAATATCGTATTCACCCTCTTGCCGAACGACGGGGCACTGCCTAGGGTAGGGGCGTGCTTACCAATATCGCCATTACTAATATTGCCCTTATCTCGCGGCTGAATCTGGATTTCACCACGGGCTTTACAGCGCTGACCGGAGAAACCGGCGCTGGTAAAAGCCTGCTGATGGACGCCCTCGGCTTGGCTCTTGGCAATCGCGCCGATATGTCGCTCATCCGCCATGGCGAAACAATGGCAGAAGTCACTGCGACTTTCCGGCCCAGCCTCACTCCACAACTTCAAGTGTTACTTGAAGAGCAGGGAATTGAGCTGGAAAATAATGAACTTATCCTCCGCCGCCAACTCAAGCCAGAAAGCTCCAAAGCCTGGGCCAACGGCACGCCCGTACCCGCCAGCGTGCTCGCACAATTTGGTGCCTTGCTGGTGGATATCCACGCCCAACACGGCACCCAGGCGCTCCTCAATCCCTCTGCGCAGCGTGTATTGCTCGATAGCCTTGGCGGCAATGCCCAAGCGGCAGCAGATACAGCGGGCGCCTACCGCGCGTGGCAATCAGCCCAAACCGCCTTCCAAACATTAGCGGCGCAGTGCGAGCAAGCTCGCCTAGATGCTGAACGCCTTTCCGATTGGCATGCCGAGCTGGTTAAATTAAATTATCAGCCAGAAGAAGAAGAGGCTCTGCAATCCCAACGCGCACGCCTCGTCAATTTCACTCAGCTTCAGCAGCATCTCACCCAAGCCGATGATGCACTCAATTCCGAAGGCGGCACTCTCACCAGCCTCCGCGCAGCAGCCCGGGGCATGGCCGCTGCGGCACAAGTCGATGCTTCCCTCCAACCGCTTGCCGAACGCCTCGATGCCGCCCTAACCGACCTCTCCGATGCCGCCCACGATGTCGCCCGTGCGACCAGCAGCCTGGAAGCCGAAGGCAATCTCGAAACCATCGATGACCGTCTCCATGCCCTCAAAGCTGCTGCCCGCAAACACGGCGTGACTATCCCGGAATTGCCGGAAGCCCTCGAGCGCCTCGCTGCCCAAACCACCAATCTTTCGGCCACCGAAGATCAAGTCGCCGAACTGGAAAAACAAGCCCAAGCTGCCTATACCGCCTTTGTACAAACCTGTGCAGCTCTCACAAGCGCTCGCCAACAAGCCGCCCAAGCCCTGCAACCCCGGCTGGAAGCCTCGCTCAAAGCTCTCCACCTGCCCAACGCCAGCCTCCACGTCACACTCACACCGCTGCCTGAAAATCAGTGGAACGCCCACGGTGCGGAAAGCGTCGAACTCCGCCTCGCTGCCAACCCCGGAAGTCCTGCTCAGCCAATTGCAAAAGTGGCTTCGGGCGGAGAGTTGTCACGCCTCATGCTCGCTATCAAATCGGTGCTCTACCAAGGTCTCGCGCCGCAAACGGTAGTATTCGATGAAATTGATACGGGCCTCTCCGGTGCAGCGGCGGCAGCCGTGGGTCACGCCATGGCCGATATTGCCACACGCCACCAAACCTTTGCCATTACGCACCATCCGCAGGTTGCCGCATCTGCTTCGAACCACTACCGAATTGCCAAACATGTAGAGGAGGGGCATACCACCACCCGCCTCACGCCACTCAACGAAACCACGCGCGAAGAAGAGCTCGCACGCCTCCTCTCCGGCAACGCCATTACCCCGCAAGCCCGCGCCGCCGCCCAAGCTTTGCTGGAAGAAGCCTCCAGTCGCAAGCTGGCTGCATAAGTTAGTGAGAGGGTAGGGGCATGAATAATCTCTTCGATCACGCAAATGCCGAGCTGCGTATTAAGGAATTGCGCGAGCAACTCGCCTATCACAACCATCGGTATCACACGCTCGATGCCCCCGAAATTTCCGACGCTGAATACGACACGCTCTTCCGCGAGCTGGAAAAACTTGAAGCTGAAAACCCGCATCTGAAAGTGCAGGAAAGCCCCACCAATAAGGTCGGCGGCACCCGCGCAGCAGCGTTCTCCAGTAAACCCCACCGCCAGCCCATGCGCAGTCTCGGCAATGCGTTTACGCAGGAAGATGTGGAAGACTTCGTCGCACGCCTCACCAAATTCCTCAGCCTCAACGCTGTGCCGGATATCATCATCGAACCCAAGATTGACGGCGTCTCCCTCTCGCTCACTTACGAAAATGGCAAGCTTATCCAAGCCCTCACGCGCGGCGATGGCGAAGTGGGAGAAGACGTCACCGCCAACGTTCGCACTATCAAGAACATCCCGCCCTTGCTTAAAACTTCACAGCCACCACAGCGCATTGAAATTCGCGGCGAAGTCTACATTTCCGAAGATGACTTTCTTGCCTTGAATACCCAACAGGCCAAACAGGGCGGTAAGATTTTCGCTAACCCTCGTAATGCCGCTGCCGGTAGTTTGCGTCAGCTCGATAGTGCCATCACAGCCGCCCGCCCCCTTAAATTCCTCGCTTATTCTCTTGGCGAAGTTCTTCCTGCAAGTGCCCAACCTGCCTCCGAGTCTGAGCTGATTGAAACCCTTCAATCTTGGGGCCTGCAAACACCTCAAACCGCCGCTGCCAACAGCGCGCAAGGGATTATGGAGGTCTACACCGACTGGCAAAGCCACCGCCACACCAAGGTGCCCTATGCCATCGATGGCCTCGTCTACAAAGTCGATAACAAAGCCCTCCAAACCCGCCTCGGCGAACTCGCCCGCACTCCTCGCTGGGCCATCGCGCACAAATTCCCGCCGGAGCAAGCCACCACGGTGCTGCGCGATATCGAAATCCAGGTCGGCCGCACCGGCAAACTCACGCCCGTGGCCAAGCTCACACCCGTGAATGTTGGAGGTGTCGTGGTCTCCAACGCTACGCTCCATAACGAAGACTACATTTCCCAACGCGATATCCGCATCGGCGATACCGTCTTTGTCGAGCGCGCTGGCGACGTCATTCCACAAGTTGTGAGCGTGGTCGAAGGCAAGCGCCCTGCCACCAGCACACCCTTCCAATTTCCCCACATCTGCCCGGCTTGCAATACACCTGCCGTACGAGAGGATGGCGAAGCCGATTGGCGCTGCATCAACCACTATTCCTGCCCGGCGCAGTTGGAGGCCCAACTCACCCATGTCGTGAGCCGCGGCTGCTTCGATATCGATGGCCTCGGCGAAAAACAGATCCAGCTCTTCCTCGCCGAAGGTATCATTAAAACCGCCGCCGATATCTTCCTGCTCGCCAACCATGCCGAGGTCATCCGCACATGGGAAGGCTTCGGCGACAAGAGCGTGACCAAGCTTTTAGAGAGTATCGAGAAAGCCAAATCCACAACCTTCCCACGCTTCCTTGCTGCATTAGGTATTCCACACATCGGTGAGACCACGGCGAATGACCTCGCCCGCCACTTCACCGATTGGAGTAGTTTCTTTACCGCCGTCACGTCCGAATCCGCCGAAACCTTACTTCTCGCTATCGAAGGCATCGGCCCCAAAATCGCGCACTCGCTCATCCATTTCTTCACCACGCCGCAAAATGTAACTCTGGTGGAAGCTTTCTTCACCAACGGCGTCGTCATTCAACCCTACCAATCGCGCGTGAAATCGGAAGGCTTTTTCACTGGTAAAACCGTAGTTCTCACGGGCACACTTAGCCAGATGACACGCGACGAAGCCAAATCGCGCCTCCAAGCGCAAGGTGCCAAGGTTACCGGCAGCGTCACCTCCAGTACTCATTTTCTGATTGCCGGAGAGGCCGGCGGCGGCAAACTGAAGGACGCTGCCAAGCACAACGTGCCAATCCTCTCCGAAGACGAATTCCTCGCCCATCTCAACTAATTAACTATAGATATAAAATAACCCCCCGGGCTTTTTGGTATCCCGTAGGGGTTAACGTCAGTCCGGTTCCCTCTTGCAGAGTCAACCTTATCACCGGTGGTTTATTTGATTATTTTATTCTCCGGTCAGTCGTTGTGCTGTCGGCTTTTTCGCCTGTTTCAGCACTTCGCATGCTACGGAGAGCAATGGTATTCAACAAGAGCAAACGGCCCATTTCAGGCCGTTTCAGCTCATATCACGCAACGGCCTGTGGCAACTAAGCCGCGTACGCTTGTGGGTTCACCCAGGGGGCGAGTGCGGTTTTAATCGCGCTCGCAAAGCCATCGTCGCGGCTGACAACGTCATTGGTTAGTAGGCCAACAACGCCTTTGGTGTAGTCGTAGGGAAGTCCTGCGGCCAGCACATACGGGCGCAACTCGCCACCGTTTTTCATGGCCTCGCCCCAGGCGTGGGGCAGGGGGGTGCCGGCGGTGGGTACGGATACTTCACGCTCGCCATCGGTAATGGCTACAAAGCCGAACATGACCCATTGGCCGCCCACCTGCATAACGCCGCCTTCAAGGCCCACGCCAAGATCGGCGCCAAGGGCTTGTGCGCTGCGGGCGCGGTTCAGGGCGCCTTGCATGGTTTCATCCATACCAATAGGCTGCGCAGGTACGCCGCTTTCCACGTCTTCACCGGAAATTTCGACATTCGACCAATAGGCGCCTGCGCCTTTTTGAACGGCCGAGATCTTGGCGGCGTTTTTGCTGCCTACAATAATCTTCATAATACAGATCCTCTCCCTGAACTTTTGTGTTCTTCGCTTCGTTTGTAGGCCAGGCGTGGGGTCTTGGCAATCTGTCTGGGGGCACGTTTGCATTTGAAAATAAAGCAATGTCTAAATAAAAGGCAATATTTAACAATGGTCTATTCTATATAATGAACGGTAATGTTAAAAAATTAAGCGCAACGGCTTGAAAAAATACCTACCAGACGGTATCTTTAATAAGTAACCCTACTCAACAAGGATATTGAAGCGTTCGCATGAAAGACTTCCTCAACGCGTATTGCCGTAAAAAACAGCCTGACGTGGTTAAGCGTCAGCTGCTCGACTGTGCGGCAAAGATGTTCGGGCAAAGCGGCGTCGCTAATGTGTCCTTGCAGGCCATTGCCTGTGCGGCAGGGGGCACCAAAGGTGGTTTGCTTCACCATTTCCCTAAAAAGGAGGTGTTGATCCGGGCCTTGTTCGAAGACGAAATTCAACAGCTCGATGATCTTATCGAAACGCTGCTTGAAAAAGATGAAGGCGGCTACGGCACCTTCACCCGTGCGTATATCAAGTCGTTCTTAGAGGATTCAGAAGACGAATTCCTAAGCCCAGAGGCTATTCTAGAGTGTAATAAACTCTATAAGGCCGACTTGGATAACCTCTGGAAGGACTGGATGAATTCTCGTCTCGAGCGTCACCGCGAAACCGATGATTTTGACCATTTGGAAGTCATCCGGTTTGCCGCCGATGGAATGTGGTTTGCACGCATGTTAAAATGCGCGCGAGCCGAGGGTAAAAATTTCGATGCTCTTTATGGGCGTCTTGTAGCAATGACTTACGATAAACAGGGTTAAGGGGTAACTCGCATGAAAAACATTTATCTGATCGGTGGCGCCGTTCTTGCAGTAGCGGCAGCTTGGTACTTTTGGCCTAAGGCGGGTCAGCAAGGCATGCAACAAGGTCCAGTGGAAGTCAGTGTTGTTACACTCAAGGCCGAACCTCTTGAGCTGACCAAAGATCTCCCCGGCCGCACTTCTGCCGTGCGCGTCGCCGAAATTCGTCCCCAAGTGAGCGGTATCATCACCAAGCGCCTGTTTGAAGAAGGCGGTACCGTGACCGAAGGCCAGCAACTTTATCAGATCGACCCCGCTCCGTTCCAAGCAACCTACAACAGCGCCCGCGCCGATCTCCAGAAGGCGGAAGCCAACGTGAAATCGGTCGAAGCTATGGCCGAACGCTACACCGAACTGGTCAAGATCGGTGGCGTTAGCAAGCAGGAGTACGACAATGCGGTTGCCAGCTTGGCACAAGCCAAGGCCGATGTTGCCATTGCCCGTGCCAATGTCGCCACCGCCAAGATCAATCTCGACTACACGAAGGTCATGTCGCCGATCTCCGGCCGCATCGGTCAATCTAAAGTAACCGAGGGTGCACTTGTAGCTGCCGGTCAGGCCGATGCCATTGCCGTGGTTCAACAGCTCGACAGCATCTATGTCGATGTCTCGCAATCCAGCGAAGAAGTCATGAAACTGCGTAAGCAATTCAGTGGAGAGAAGGATGAAGAATCCCCTAAAGCCAGCGTTCGCCTGCTGGTCGATGGCAAACTCACCGAAGGTGAAGGTCAACTCCAGTTCTCTGATATCAGTGTGAACCCCACCACCGGCACCGTGTTGCTGCGTGTGCTCTTCCCCAATGCCAACCAAGAGGTCTTGCCGGGTATGTTCGTCCACGCCCGCATCCCGCAATGGAAAGATGAAAATGCCATTCTGGTGCCCCAGCAATCGGTGAGCCGTCAGGCCGATGGCAATGCGAGGAGTTACCACCCAACCTGCCATCCCCACCGACAATGCCCCAGCCCAACTGTTCATAAATAGGATCGTCAGGCATCTCTCCCTTTTTCACGGTAAGCAGGCGCGAAGATCGCACATGGCTAAAGTCCATCGGCGGCGGGGCGATCTGCTGCCATTCTTCGATACTCATCAGTCGAACAGGAAGCCCTGTCCGCCGCTCATAGTCACAGCAATAGGCCACAGCATCCAGCCAGGTCAGGCTCACCGGAAGCTCAGCGGGATCCATGTTGATAGCGCCCAAGTCGTCGATTTCCTTCGATCTTGTTTTGAGCGCCTTCTCTTGCCTGGCCTGCCCCCAGTTCGACCGAGCACAGAAATCGAAAAACTCAGCGATCGAAACAAGGGGAGACACCATCAAGCAGCTCTCACCGAGCCGGTGCGGGATGAAGTCATCGGATGAGATCCCAGTGTCAGGGCGTGGCGTTCGGTACCCCTTGCCGGCAATGAGCTCACGCTGAATCAGCTTCGCATAGCCAGGCCAATTGGCTGCCGTTCCACCTTCGGCGTAATGACGCGATTCTGCATCGTGCTCCAGCTTTTCCGCCCAAGTGCCGGTTGCAAAGTACAAATGCCCGTCCAGCTTGCTCCGGTCCATAGCCTTGGGGACTTCGTCCTTGTTAAAGAACGGGTAAAGCGGGTTGGAGGAAAACTCCTTGTCGCGCTGATCACGAACAACCCAGTCAAAAGCGCCGTTGGCACCTCTCAGGAATATAAGGTTGGCATTTCCTGGAACTGGTAATACGTCCACCCAGCCATCATCGGAGCTTTCAATTTCTTTACGGAACAGCTGGAAGAGCTGCAGCTCAAAGGCCAGATCTTCTTCGGACATGTTGTAACTGCGCATCACCGGCTTACCCACTGCCGGCTCCATGAGATTGCTGCCCATCATGTTGTACATGCAGCCGATGAACTCACTTACCGCGTTGAGCATCAACATCCGGCCGGTCATATCGAGGTAGTCGAGACCGCAGCCATCCTGCATGTACTCTGCACGCATGAGGATTTTTTCCTCATGCTGCTCACAAAAAGCGTATCGCTGCTGGTCTGTCCAAAATGTGCGGCCAGCTACTTGGTCAAAATCCAGACGACCGTACGCGCGAGGGGCGAACAGGCTAGAACCCACCCCGGTAAAGATCCGCTTGGGCAGTGCCAGACCCGAGTTGAACAACCGATCGGCAACCTGCTGCGCCGCTAGAGCACCAACCATTCTTGGCGAATACGACCACTTAATGAGATCAGTCGGCACCGACATGCCGTGCTCGCACAGAAAGTCGGCAACCCTCTGCTGCTCGACCTCGCGCCAGTGGGTATAGGACTGCGCACCGAGGGTGCGGGCAAGTGCATCCTGTAGCGCAACCGATTTGACGGAGCGCGCAATCTGCTTGGGAATGGGCCGCGACCAACGACTGCGCAGCTCGTCTACAGCACCACGGATGTGGTCGTGATGAAGGCCTTCGATTCGCATGGACCAGAAGCGCTCAGAACCCCCGTCTTCGGTGTTCGGCTTCTCAGTCAGGACATGGACGTCACGCGATGCACGCAACAAATCAGGCATATTCATAGCTCTCTCCAGTAAAGCCACGGCAACGAAGTACCGTGCTGCCTCAGGCAACAGGTCATGGTCAGCAGGGATTTGGAGAGAGAGGGCAAGGCCCTTTGAGCTGATCAACTGAGGAGGCAACTGCTCAGCCGTGGTTGCTCAGGCACCACACGCACTCAAGCGTTGAGGAATCTTATTACTGACCATAGCCCGATTACAAGGGCTCGATTGTTGAGGTCTTCGATTCGAAAAAATCTCAGTCACACATTACTGCCATGACATCAGCACCAAGGAGGTTCGTCCCATGTCATTGCAGTGTCCCCGCTGTCACTCCCCCAAAGTCGCTTCTTTCCATCACGCCATGAAGACCGGCGCGGCCATCGGCACCGTGGGCGGTGTTGCCCGCGGCGTGAGCGCTGCCCTGGCAGGTGGCCAGGCTGGTGCAGCTATCGGCGCACTCGCCGGGCCTGTCGGCATCACACTCGGCTCCGTGTCGGGCGCCATCCTCGGCGGCCTGGCCGGTGGTGTCGGCGGCTGCGCACTTGGCGCTCAGCTCGGCGAGGCGCTCGACCGTCACGTCCTGGCC
>QFOU01000088.1 GCA_003241595.1 Pseudomonas fluorescens | reverse complement strand
AAACGCGGCTTCTTCCAGCTCACCGCCCTCTCCTTCACCTTTGCACTGGGCGCAGTGTTCATGATCATCGTCTATCTCATCGCTATCGCGGTCGTGCCCATTGTTCTGAACTTTGTCGGAATGTCCGATCTCGCCGCCAATCTCATCTATGTGCTGCGCTGGCCCACACTTATGGTGATGAGCATGGCCGCCATTGCCCTGCTCAACCGCTATGGCCCCAGCCGCGAAAAACCGAAGTGGCAGTGGGTCACGCCCGGCAGCTTGTTCGTGATGGTCGCATGGGTGGTCATGTCCATCGGCTTCTCCATCTATATCTCCAATTTCGCCAATTACGATAAAACGTATGGCTCTCTGGGCGCCGCCATCGGTGTGATGATGTGGGTCTGGCTTTCTACCTACATCCTCCTCATCGGCGCCGCACTGAATGCCGAAATGGAACACCAAACCGCTATCGACACCACCACTGGCACTCCCCAACCCATGGGCGAACGCGGTGCCCAAATGGCCGACACCGTCGGCAAAGCCCGCAACCGCACCTAGCTCAAACCTAGTACCCTTTCGCGGAAAACCGTGCCTTGCGGTCAGACTTTCCGAAAAATCCCATTTTTCGAGAAAGTCTCCGACCAGGTACCACCTTCACCTCTCCCCCGCACTTCCTGTAAATACGAAGTACTCACCTTCCCTTTTTGCACCATCTCCTTTATCACTACCCCATGAAGATCTTCCACCCCACTAAACAAGTCGGCCCGCGCGAATTCATCGCCCTCATCGCCCTCCTCATGTCCATCGCCGCCATGTCGATCGACGCCATGCTCCCCGCCCTCGGCCACATCGGAACCGACCTCGGCGCCACAAATCCCAACCAGCCGCAACTGGTGGTCACCTGCATTTTTCTGGGTATGGCCATCGGCCAGCTCATCTGCGGCCCGCTGTCGGATGCGATAGGCCGCAAACCCATCCTCACTTACACCATTGCCCTTTATCTGGTCGGTACGGTCGTCTGCCTGATGTCCGAATCCATGCCGATGATCCTCTTTGGCCGCGTCCTCCAGGGCCTCGGCGTGTCCGGCCCCTACGTCTGCTCCATGTCGGTAGTGCGCGATAAATTCCATGGCCGCCAAATGGCCAAGGTCATGTCACTGGTCACGATGATCTTCATCATGGTGCCCGCCATCGCCCCGGCCCTCGGCCAAGGCATCCTCGCCATCTCCTCATGGCGCGGTATCTTCGTCCTGTATCTCGTCTACGCCGTGGTCATCAGCCTGTGGGTGGCCCTCCGCCTCACCGAAACCCTCCCCCAAAGCAGCCGCGTCCCCTTCAGCCTTAAAAACATCCGCAAGGGTATTACCAAGGTGTTCACCACCCGCACCACATTCTGTTACATGATCTGTATGGGCCTCACCTTCGGCGGCCTCATGGGCTATCTCACTTCGGCTCAGCAGATCTTCCAGTCGCACTTTAATGTCGGCGAATACTTCGCGCTCTGCTTTGGCGGCCTCGCCCTCATGTTCGGCGTCTCCTCCATGGTCAACGCACGTCTGGTCGAACGCCTCGGCATGCGCCCGCTCTGCCGCCGCGCCATGCTCGCCAACATCGTCACGTCTGCCATCTTCGTCGGCCTGTGCCTGTTCACCCAGCCCTCGCTGTGGATGTTCCTGCTTTACTGCGCCATCATCTTCTTCAACTTTGGCATGCTGTTCGGCAACCTGAATGCCTTGGCGATGGAACCCATGGGCCACATCGCCGGCCTCGCGGCCGCCATCATCGGCGCGTTCTCGTCAGTGCTCTCGCTCAGTATGGGCACCGCCATCGGCCAGATGTACAACGATACTCTCCTGCCCATCGCCGCAGGCTTCCTTGTCCTCGGGGCACTGTCCTATGTCGTCTTCCAACAAGCCGATAAAACAGCGAACTGAACCAAAAAGAGCGCCTTGAGAGGCGCTCTTTTTTACCTGCATTCCGTTTAGGGAGTGTAGCAAATGGCAGTGACCATCGCTTGCGAGTAATACGCACCATAGCAGGCAGGGTTACCGATATACCCCACACAACGGTTATTCTGGAACTCAGGCATCAGCACCCAGTATTCATGGCTGCTATCCATGTCACCGGCACCACCACCACATCCCAGCAAACGCTCACCCCCGGCACAACTGGAGATAACGGTGTGCGTACCACCGCGGGTACACAAGGTCTGGGTACGTGGAGTAATATTTAAAGTCGCAGGATTCGGCATGCTCACCGACTTACATCCCTGCCCATCAATACCCGGTTGTCCAGGAGCATAGAGCATGCCCTTCTTGTTACATTCCACCAATTGGGTAACCTGTGCTCCCATAACTTCAGTCTTATCTGAAACCGACTTTATTTTGGCCGATAAGGCACTCCACGTCATCTGAACGTCCAAAGCACCCGATGCCGTTCGTTCCTGAGCGGAAGCGACCGAAATAACCAGCAACGAGAGTGCCAAATGAATGTAAAATTTCAACCCAAAGCTCCTTATTATTCTTTTATAAATCTACACAAATAATTCTAACAGCTGCAAACCGAAACGTAACGGCTGCCGCACAATTATTAACTTTAATCTTTAAGCCCCTCATTTCTCCATTTTGGAAACGCTTAAGCCAATTTTTGCATTGATACTTAGTATCCTAAATTCTAATAGATAAGAACGCCTTAATTTTGTCAAAAAATGGACAAGCGCATGCGTCCTTTTCTCATTTAAAGTTAACTATCCGCTTCAATATTTATTCCCACTCAACTATCAACGTCCAAGTTCATTAAATTACCCTAAACTCGCGTATAAGAGACGTTTTAACATTATCTCTTTTTGCGCCGAAAGATGCACGCGCCTTT